>JAZFYH010000081.1:0-2455 GCA_036443475.1 Gammaproteobacteria bacterium
ACCAAGCGGCTATCGCCAAAACCGGTGATCTGGTGCACGGAGATCTACCGTTACCGGTGCGGATCATACGGGATCTGTTGCATTCAGAAGTAGAAAGCGTACGCGTAGACTCCGAAGAAAGTTTCGAACGCATGCAATTGTTTACCAGGCAGTTTATTCCAGAAATGACAGCGCGCATCGAAAAGTACACCGGCAAACGGCCCATCCTCGATCTTTACAACATTGAGGACGAAATACAGCGTGCGCTGGAGCGCAAAGTGCAATTGAAATCCGGTGGCTATCTGATTCTTGACCAGACTGAAGCTATGACTACGATTGATGTCAATACAGGTGCCTACGTCGGATACCGGAACCTCGATGAAACCGTTTTAAAAACCAACCTCGAGGCTGTTCAGGCTATTGCGCGCCAACTACGCTTACGCAACTTAGGCGGCATCATCATTATTGATTTCATAGACATGGTTGACGCGGAGCATCGTGAACGGGTTCACGCGGCACTGGTGGGGGCACTGGAAAACGATTATGCGAAAACCCAGATCTGTGACGTATCAGCGCTGGGTCTGGTTGAGATGACCCGTAAACGGTCACGCGAAAGCCTTGAACATATTCTGTGCCAAGCTTGTCCAACCTGTGGAGGTCGCAGCTCGATTCGTACCGCAGAAACCATCTGTTATGAAATATTCCGGGAAATTTTGCGCGAGGCAGGCCAGTTCAATATGCGGGAAATTCTAGTTCTGGCAGCCCAGGAAGTGATCGACATGCTGCTGGACGAAGAATCGACCACACTCGCGGACCTGGAAGCGGCCATCGGCCAGCCAATCCGGTTACAGGTAGAATCCCTGTACACCCCGGAACAATTCGACGTGGTGCCCGTTTAGAGCGAGACAATGAGCCGACTGGGTAAGAAAATCTGGAAAATCACCGCCGCCAGCCTGGCTACGCTGGTGATTCTGCTCGCCCTGGGCGTGGCGATATTTCGCATTGTCGAGCCCATGGTTCCCGAATACCGGCATCAGGCCGAGCAATGGGCGGGAGCCATGCTTGGCTTGCCGGTCGAAATAGACAGACTGGATTTGCGCTGGGCCATCCTTGGTCCGGAAATCATGTTGCAGGGTATTCGCCTGCTGGACCCGGAAAGCGGTAACGCGATCATTGCGGCAGATGAAATCAATGTTGGTGTCAGCCTGGTCGCGGTAGCTATGGGTAACCCACTAGAGCCACGCTACATAACACTGGTCGGGCCGGACATTGTGATCAATCGCTCGCCACAGGGTCGGATGTCACTGGCCGGCTGGATGTTGCCGGAGCCAGATCCGCAATTTGACTGGCGCGTGCAACTGCGATCCGTAGCGAAACTGGGCGAAATTCGCATTGAAGACGCGAACGTTCACTGGGTGGATGAAAGCAAAGTACTGCCCGCCATAAGTGCCACCGATCTAAATGTGCAATTCAAATCCTCCGGTGATATGCATGAACTTTCCGGAGATTTCTCGCTGAAAAACGAGTTGCATGGCGACATCACATTTGCGCTCATTGCGAATGGTGATGCCGGCACACCGGAAACGTGGCAATGGCAAGCTAGCCTGGATGCCAAGAACCTGCCGGTTGCGTTTTTCCAGCAACGGTTCATGCCTCGCAAGGATGGATCGATAATCGGCGAGTTTAAAACGACGCTGCAGGCCAGCGGCAGTGGGTCTGCTGTGTCATTGGTCACGGGTGACGCGCGGATTGCGAAACTCCAATTTGTGGAATCCAGCCCCGGCTTGTTTGCCGTTAGGCGAGACGCGCCCAAGGCAAAAAACCTGAACACCAAATTCGCGCTCATATTGCAGGATGGTGACTGGAATCTTGAGGTTGAACATTTACGCATCGCGCGCGGCCGACGTGATCCACGCGCCACGCTGTTGAGCGCACGACTTTCGGGTGAAGACAAATCGCTGCTTACGCTCCGGGCTGAAACCGCTAACACTGATCTGGCCGATGTGCAATCACTGGCGGCGTGGTTCATTCACCCTGAAAGTGAATACAGTGAACTGACAACGCTGTCTCTTGAGGGTGCACTTACCGAAATGAACCTTTTCGTTGACCTAACCGATGGCCTGGACAGGAAATGGTCAGTGAACGGGTCTTTTTCAGACATCGGTTTTGAACCTTGGCGCAATCTGCCCGGAATTCGTAATCTGGGTGGAAGCGTGACAGCCAACCAGGAAAAAGGGGAAGTGCGCGTCGAAACCACGGATTTCCACGTGTATTTCCCCGAGCTGTTTCGTGGCCCGCTTCCTGCAAATACTTTGTCCGCAGAACTCAACTGGGAGTCAACTCCGGAGCATTGGCAAATTTTGCTGGACAGAGTCGAGTTTGAAAACACCGATGCAAGCGTGCGGGGACATGGGCGGATCAATATTCCACGTGCCGGGTGTGCTCCCCAAGTGGACATCAAAGCATGGCTGACCGA
>JAZFYH010000082.1:0-5358 GCA_036443475.1 Gammaproteobacteria bacterium
CTACCAGCGGGTAGGCCACCGCGAACCCATGGTGACTGATCTTACCCCACTTGAAGCCGATCTCGGCTCTCGAAAATTTCTGCCACCACCAGAAAAACAAGAACAACGGCAACAACGGCAGCGCGCTAAAATCTGAAAAACCCGTCGCATCCATAGTCGTGGTAATGCCGATAGCGAGTGTTACGCCCGCGATTACGGGCAGCCAACGATTGTTCATGTGACCCTCCTTCACGCAACGCCCGCGTAATATACAGTTCGCCATCGCGCTGCCGAGAAACCGTCCCCGTACCCGGGAGTTGGAGTCGTGATCGGGTTCAGGCAAAAAGCGGGATAAGTAGCCGCGCTCTTCAAACATATCTCAGGTATTCCCTGAGAACAAATCAGGGAAATACTAACTGGATACCCAGGATAATTGGAACACTTGAGCGATTACCACTTGAGTGATTACAATTAAGGTCGACACGCCAGGAAGGCGACACAACAGGAAGCAGATCATGGAACAGATCGCCGTCGGTAATACCGAAGTTCAAACCCGAGAAGAATCCGTCTTTATCAGTTACAGCACTCCGGCCCGCGCTCTAGTGTTGGATATCTCCAAGACGTTGTCCGATTGCGGCATTCAATATGTGTCGGACAAAAAACATCTGGACACCGATAACACACTAACCACAACGATCAAATCGGCCATTGACAGCAATGAGTATTATCTCTTGGCCTGCACCGAAGAGTGCATGGACAGCCCATGGATGCAAGATGAAATTGCTTACGCAAGATCCAGCGACAAGCGACTGTTGTATTTTCTGGAGAATCTCAATATCAAACCGCCGGAAATTACCTTATCTGCCCTGACCACAGACAACCTGGCCAGGCTCGCCGGATATTTTGCCTACAGCAGCGTGACACAGACCGAACTCAATATATTCATAGGCAACTTGCTTGTTGACAAAACCTGGACTGAAAAGGAATTTTCCTGTTCACAACAAGGCTCCACGCAAGTCTGGCGCTGCAAAACCAATGACGGTGGATCGGAACCAGCCACAACCGAGGCGCCATCACTTTTACTCAGCAGTAACGAGGAAAAACCGGAATGCACCCATTTGGTCGAGATCGGCATCAGTAATAACCACAACAACACCGGAACCTTGAAGCTGGGTTATGCCGTTACAGGCAATACACCAACCGAAGGTTACGTTATGCATTACGAGCCAAGATTGCGCGGCGTGTTAGTCGAACCACGAAAACAGTGCACTCTCGCCATTGGTATTCGCAACTACAATGGGGACGACGGCTCAGAAATATTTCGCGCCGGTACGCCAACCGTCGATGACCAGATGTTCGGTCGCGACCTATACGGCTGGCATGTCAGCACAGCATTCTGGAAAGCAGCATTGGAAACCCTTAGCCAAAGACTTTCAGCCTAACCGGTTGGAATCGAACAAGATGTAGCGATTACCCGGCAAGACAACCGGGTGCAATTCGGTAGCATCGTTACGTGACAAGTTCTGCTGCTCGCTGCCACCCACGCGCATGCGATACACCTCGCTGTTACCATCACGAGTGGAAGTGAACAAAATCCATTCGCCGTCCGGCGTGAACTCCGGATTGCCGTTTTCGCCCTGGCACAGGTCTACAGCAAGCCCCGCGGCGGAAATCAGCAGAGTTAACAAGATTATTAATCTGGAAACGCGGGCAGTCATGACACCCGTTTGAGTGTGGACGTGTTCCAAAGCTCAAGAGGGTTCGAGTGATAAAGCTTGCTGAAACCGCAATTTGGCGAAATAGTTGCACTCATTCACACGAACACAGGATACAGCGACACCATGCAACCCGGACACTACTGTATTTTCTGGACCTACCTCGTTAAACCCGATCAGGTTGACGCGTTCATACGTTATTACGGCAACGACGGCGAGTGGGCAAAACTGTTTCGGCGACAGCCGTCATACCTCGGCACTAACTTGTACCGATCGCAAGATGAACCGGATCGTTTCTTGACGGTTGATACCTGGGAAACCGAAAACGCGTTTGAGGAATTTAAGTCGATCCACTGGGATGACTACCAGGCCATGGATGATGTATGCGACGATTTCACCCGCGAGGAAACGAAACTGGGACAAGGCGATATACCCACCAGCGTTCGGTTAGGGTGATTGAAAAGGGTACTGAACGCTTTTATTCGAATTCAGTCATTTTTACCACTATTTCAGCCAGCACCAAGATTAGATCCGATTAATTATAATGAATGAGGTCAGAATCAGACTAAGGTTGTGTAGTGGCAAGAGGAATAAATAATGAACGCGCTATTTTCCGCTCTAGCGAGCCTTTTTCTTTGCGGGGTTTGCAGTCCCATGATGGCGAGTGATGATGACAGCCCATGGAAGGCCTTCGACTACCCCACTCTGTTAAAACATCACGCAAATGTCGACGATGATTATTTGCGCTTTATCAATCGACCAACCATGAGTATGGGTCTGTATCGACTGACCGATGGTGCCAAAGATAAACAGCAGCCGCACAAATATGACGAAGTGTATTACGTGGTCAAGGGTTCGGCTGATCTGAAAATTGAAAATAAACGCTTCCCGATGCAGGAAGAATCCGTCGCCTTTGTGCGTGCCGGTGTCATGCATCGCTTCGTCGAGCTCAGCGAGGATTTCCAGGTATTGGTGATTTTCTCGCTCACCGAAAGTGATCCGCAAGATCAAGCGGTTAAAGTTGTCGATTTACAAACCGTTCGAGCTGAAGCGAAAAATGACGAAAACGTCTGGTCTCCGTTCATTAATGTCAACTCCATGCGTTTTGGTCTTTACATGTTGCCCGAGGCCCTGGGCGGCGACAGCACCCTCACCCACAAGGTCGATGAAGTAAACATTGTCGTTAAAGGAACCGCCCGTTTCCGCATGGACGAAGACGAAATAGATGTCGAGCCCGGTTCAATCATTTTCGTACGCTCCGGAATCGGTCATTACTTTCACGATCTCAGTGAAAACTTTGAAGTGTTAATTCTGTTTGAAAAAAGCGCCTCATAAAAGATTGTTACATGAAGACATCGCATTTTTTTATTGCCTCAACACTTGCATTCGCGGTTTTCGGCGCGCTCGCGGCTGCCACGCCGAGCGCCGCAGAGAAAAGTCTTTTTCCCATATTACTTGAGATGAATCAGCCACTGGATAAAGCCAAGCCTCGGATAGAGAATGCTTGCGCCAACACAAAAGTAATGGAATACACCGGTGCAATGGCTGCACCGTATGGACACCAAACCCAGATCAACTGTTTCGACCTTGCTGTGCTGGGCAAGCCAAGAAAAGTGGAGTTCATGTTCAATGAGGGCAATCTCGAGTTTCTCTGGATTTTGCTTGAAAGCGACGAGTTGGACGCAGTCAAAGATAAGTTGAAAGAGGTTTTTGGTGAAGTCGTCTTTGACAACGGAAATGATAGGGTATTCGCAAGCGGCACCATCGCGCTTCGCACAGAGCCTGCGGAAATTTTGATCGGCACATCACAGCTTGTCAGCGAAATTACAGGCTACCAGCCTTAACGCGCCACTCTCGATGAATGTGATTTTTACTCTGACCCTAAAAATGACCCTTTGGATAAATGAAAAGGGTACTGATTCTTTTTCTCTTTTTCCGAACTGGGGTGGTTATTTTGCTGTGTCAAACTTTGCAATTAGTTTGGCAAACCTAGCCACAGTGAACGTCGGCAGTGAACAACGCCCGTCATTGCAGTAATAGGCGGCAACACGTTTTTGCTTCGGGTAACGCACATCCGGATTTGGCAGTGGTCCCTCAGCACGATCCCACCATTCCACTCGCTTGTAAGCACCCGGTTGGCGCAACGCTAGCGCAAATAATGCCCGGCCGGCAGCATCCGATTTGGGTCCAACAACGGCCAAGTGTTTCGGGTCAATGGCAAGTTCATGGTCAGCCAGCAGAATGCCCGACTCATCAATACGCTTGGTCGCTATTTCAGGGGCGACCAAGTAACGCATACCGTGTTCCGCCAGATCACGAAATTCTTGCTTGCCGGTGTAATGGAACAAGCGGTTGGTAAAACGCACCACGCGGATATTTTCCTGTACGTGTGCTATCGGTTTGACCGGACCCCCTGTCGCAACACCACCTAAATAACCTGCATTGTCTGCTTTGAAATGTTGCGCGATAAAATTGGCGGCATTCTCGGCCCCCACCAGCCAGACACGCTTGGCCGTAACCTGGTGCAACAATAAATATGCGCGGCCCATGGCCAGGGTGTCACCCAGGAACGGACCGAATTCGTCTTCCGCATCATGTTTAAAGCCACCTTCTGGCAGTCGACGGTTTGCCACCACCCAGCGCATAGCGGTCTTCGCTGTGTTCAGTACTTCTTCGTCGCCTGTTACCGCATACAAATGCGCCAGCGCAGTCACTACCCAGGCGTTTTCACGCGTGTACAAATGCTTATCGATACGTGGCACACCTTGTGCACGTCGCCCTGCATCGTCCAGCGCAAAATATTCATCGGAATGTTCGCCCGGTCGCAGGTCGGCATCCTGGCTGGTGTAAAACGCACCGTTCGGACTTAACAAAAAATCTGTGAGATAGCGGTAAACATCGTAGGCGGCATTTTTATAACGTTCATCCTGCCACTGCGCGTATGCCAGCGCGTAGATGCGCAAGTAATCCATTTGCGACGACATGATTTTTTCATAATGCGGATGGTCCCAATCGTAACGGGTCGAATATTGATATACGCCGCCCCAGACCGGATCAATCAGCTTGAATGAGGCCTCTATACTGCGTCGTGCAATATCCTCTTCGCGTGCATCACCCTTTGCAGCCAGCGTCATTGCCCATTCAACGTGATCCTCTTCCAGGAACTTGAGCGCAATAGCCAGCCCGGCCTTTTCCGGGTCAAAACTCTTCAGGTGACGACGTTGCAGATCAGTGCGTATGTCATCCGGCAGGTTGGAGTTTTCCGCCGCTGTCACGGTAGGAATCCGCGCTGCCGCTTCGGGCGTGGGATCCGCAACAATGGCTTGTAACAGGCGCAAGAAATTCGCTGGTGCAATATATCCAGCGCGTTTCACCAACTCCGTACCGTCCGCTTTCAAAACAATCGTCGCAGGCCAGCCATATTCGCGATAACGGTTAGCGAGATCCGGCCGCGCATCATGATCCACGAGAATGGGAATGTAATTGGCGTGCAGGTACTCGGCCACCGCAGGATCAGAATAGGTTTTCTCATCCATGACGTGGCACCAGTGGCACCATACCGCTTCCATATTGAGCAAGACCAGCTTGTTTTCCAACCGCGCCTGTTCAAACACCGCGGGTTGCCAGGTCTGCCAGCGCACCAGTATGCCTGCACCATCACCAA
>JAZFYH010000083.1:0-4334 GCA_036443475.1 Gammaproteobacteria bacterium
GATCATGTCAGGCACGGCCGTGGGCCAAGAACACTTTGTCCGGTACCGTCTTAATCGTGTGTACAGTGAAATCTGTCATGTTCATCTCCTAGTGATACATCATTTCGACACACGATAGTCTTACGGGGAGTTGCGATAAACTAGTTAATCAGAACAAGACTTATGCGAAATACGCAAAGGTATAAACACATGAGTAATGTGTCAGGGATGTGAATGTTCGACCGGATCGTGGATTCGGAATGATCAGGTTCGCGGCTTCGTGTACGACGTGGAATGCGGGCAGTTTCGCAAAGTGACATTGACTGCAAACGTCCGCTTTTGGCCGAAAGCGGATATTCGGAATGCGTGAGTTTTGGACAATTCGTTTACGCGCTTGACGAAAAAGGGAGCAGATTTATTTTCCGATTTGTTTCTTCAATAGAAAAAATGGTGGGCACTGTAGGACTCGAACCTACGATCAAGGAATAATGTACCCGGCGCAGGGGGCAGGTGTTTCGAGGGTCTTTCAGCCGGCGAACAGGCCCCAGAGATGGAAGATCGCCGTGCCCGCGAACGTACCCAGGGCATATCCAAGAACGCCGACCAGCACGCCCGGTGTGACTAGATCATGCCAACCCTTGGCGGCCGCTAGCGCAGGTGCGGTGGTCGCGCCGAGTATGGCCGCGTTCGACGCGGTTATTAGTTCGGGCAGCGAGAGCCTGAGCAACAAGCCGACACCCATCGTAACCAACAGATGAACACTCAGCAGGATGAGCACCAGGGTGATCAGCTGAGGAGCAATCCGCACCATGGCCACCAGGTCTGCTCCGGCGGCAATCGCGGCGAAGAACACAAAGGCCAGACTTATGCCCAGTTCAAAGCCACCGTGGAGGCGAGACATCACTCCGGGAAAAACCGTGGCGGGGATCAATACCAGCGCCGTTATGATCGCGTAACGCAGACTTGGCACCCCTGTTGCTGCGGTAATTGCGTCACCTATTGCAACGAATGAAATGGCCAGAGCGAGAGCGAGGGTCAGGGTTGTCGGTGTTATGCGAGCCTCTTCTGCTTCGGGTTGCACCTCGCCGTGGTCGTGCGTTACGTAGCGCCGGCTCAGCCAAGTCCAGCCGGGCAGCAGGGCTATCACTCCAAGGAAGACCGCGCTAAACAGATTGTCGGTTGCCGTGGCCGCGGAAAAAAAAGAGGTATCAGCGCGCAGATTCGTGATCTCACCGAGCGCGGCGTAATTGACCGATCCACCTATGTATGTAGAGGTGAACAGGCCCGCTATCGCCGCTTCGCGCATATTTTCTGCGATTGGCGCATTAGGTGCGAGCAAATTGAGATCCAGCAAACTGACCGCGGCGATGACACCGAGCACGGTTCCGGCGCTTGCCAGAAGAAACGCCATAGTCATGCGTGTCATCTCAAAAAACATATGCCTTAAATCCGCCTTGAATAGGAACAGCGGAATCAACACCGGGACCAGATAGGTAAAGACGAAATCGTAGGCGGGCGCTTGGTGGGGAATGATGCCGAGGTTGGCGATCACTATGGACATGAGTATCGCAGACACTGCACCGGTGACCAGGGCGCCAATTTTGGTTTTCTCGGCGAGGAACGCGGCGCCCGCTATCGAAAACAGAACCGCCATTAGCGCAAAGTGATTGTCGGCTGCTATCAGCGTCAAGTATTGCTCTCTCTTTGGGGACCGGCCGAGCGTTTCCCGAACCTGCCGATCAGCAAGGGCACGGTAAGTATAGTTGCCTGTTTCCGACCTGTAACTGTACGAACAACGATGTGTCTCATGAGTAAAACACGGATTGCCTGCTTCCTGTTGATCACAATAATTTGTCTGTTGTTGTGATGTGTTACCACCAAGTGCACCATTTTTGCACCAAGATAAAGGATGTTTGTTCCAGCACTTGAATGCTCAAAGAGTCTGGCCAAAGCGTACTACGCACATAACGGAAGCAGCGGCGATTTTCCTCGTTTGCCAGTTAGAACGACCAACCGTAGCCAACGTGTAGACCAATATCAGGCGTGTTATTGTAATTAACCAGGTTTTCCGTCAATGCGATGGTGAGGTGCCGTCCATTCATGATGCGCCGAACACCGATTGTAGCCAGGTATTTATTGGCCGAAAGATCGGGATCGCTTGAAGATTGAAAGCTACTCCGCGTGGCAGTGACCTGTGCAATAAGCGTGGTCTTTTTCGCCATTATGCGTTCGTATGCAAAGGTGACTGTGGGCACGACTCGACGGAAACTGTTAGTAAAATCATCGCTTCCGCCAATCCAAATCGTCGCGACATTGATGTAAAATGCTTGGCGCTCCAATTGCCGCTGAAATGATACCTGCACACCAATGTCGGGATGACCACTTGAGCTGAAATCATCCGTTAAGCTAAGTGGGACCTTTAATGCACCTTCCAGCACCACATCCCACTCGGCCACTTTTATGCCCCGGTAGCGCAGACCAATCGTCGGATCTGCCAGCGACACTGACTTACCATCATCAAGAAAGGAAATCTTGTCATTACCAACACCGACCAGTCCTTGGAACTGACCACGCTCTGCCAGCGGTCTGCCCTGATCATCAAAACTGGCGGCATCATGAAAACTCTCAATAGTGCTGTCTAGAAAACCGCCATGCTGAAACTGCAATGGTACTGTCACGTACGCTGCAATTTCTTCATTAAATGAGTAATGCGCAGTAGTTGTTAAAACGCCGATCGAGCCATCGAAATAAAATACATCGTCGTTTAATTGCAATAATGCGTCGGCATCAGCTTGTGTCAGGCGTGCTCGGCCGCCACGTTGGGCGAGAAATTCCCGGACATTATCGCTCATGATGAACGTGTTGGTGTTCGATAGGTTCATTTCTATTGCCCATCGATTTGGATAAGCCCTAGCGGCTGCTGATGGCAATAAGTCGAGACGTTGCAGTGAAAACGGTGTGAGATCGCGTACGCGAATCGGGCCGATGAGCAGGCTTTCTGGGTCCACTCTATCAACATCGCTATTCGTAAGACGCGAGTTGGAATCTGCAAAGCTTAGTTGGAGTGCTAATCTTTCGGTCACGTCTGAATGTGGTTCTCCGGCAGCAACATCGAACCCGCTGTTTACTTGCCGAGGCCCAATGACCAGCGACTTGCCGTGAAAGATCTCTCGCGAAGATTGATTTTTTGCGAAATTGTATAAATTCGTAGCGCGATACTCTGTAACCAATTGGCTCCAGTCCGTTGGTTCTACGAGATTAGTTTCGTCAGCTGCAACAACATTCGTGCTGGAAAAACCCACCAGAGCCAGCGTAAGCAGAAACTTACGGCAAGTTGAGTCAATAAAATTGGCCTGATGTTCATTTTTTATTCCATACATATTCATCAATCGTCTGTTAAAGAAGTAAGACGGTCCCACTCGCTTGGGGGAAACGATGGGGAACAGGGACCGCCTTACGTTTAACGCTTACAGTTCTGCAGGTGACTTGTCCTTGATCTGCTTCCAATTGGAGTCAGCGGTCTCGATGCGGCCCGGTACATCTTTCAGCCACAAATCCTGAATGGTTGTGTCGAGGTTCAAGTACAGTTTGCCGTTAACGACGCGGTATACTTCTGGATCGCCAACGAACTTCTTGCCTACTGAAACGCCGAAGGCGCAGTAGCCGCCGTAGGCTGGCAGGTACTTCTCGACGTTGCGGTCGAACTTCTTCTTGTTTTCTTCGCTGGAAAACAAGTAGGTCACGCCATCGCGCACCGAAAGAAAATGACCATTGCCACGCAGCGGGCGCTTGCTGGTGTGGTACGACACCAGGTCGTAACCCTGCACAGCAGTTGTGCTGGTAGCGATAGCTGAATCAGCGGACGCTGCGGTTGCAAAACCCATGCTGGCGATGATTGCCAGGAATACATTTTTAACTTTCATTTATTTCTTTCCTTTGGTTAGTGTGAAAAATCAGGCAGCCGACAAAACTTCCTTGGTATTTACAACCGGGAAGTCAATCTCGGTACCTGCAATGTGGTTAAAGTAATTAGTGAAAATGTTCAGGCTGACATTGGCGATGATTTCGATAATTTCAGCGTCAGAGAAACCTGCAGCGCGGACGTTTTCCATAACTTCTGGTGCAACGAAGCCACGGGTTTCGACAATGTTTTTCGCGAGGCCCAAAACGATAGCTGTGCGCCCATCTGAAGCTTTGCCAGAAATCGCGAGCCGGGCATCTTCTTCTGAAGCGCCTGCGCCCTTGGCGAGTGCGGTGTGAACCGAAGCGCAGTATTCTCAATTTTTCTGGCCAGCGACTGTTAATTCTTTTTGTTCACGCAATTTTGTTGAGAACTTTCCTTTGGCTATTGCACC
>JAZFYH010000084.1:0-6171 GCA_036443475.1 Gammaproteobacteria bacterium
GGCCGGAAGGGTCACGACAGGGTTTGAACGACTACACCGGGTGGTTTTCTTGTGACGCAGAAATGGGTGGGGATTACTTCGGCTACGATGGCCCCTGCCCACCCTGGAACGATTCACTTCTGCATCACTACCATTTTGTGCTGTATGCGACGGATCTTGATCGTTGCCCGGTGGAGGGTAAATTCACCGGCGGCGACGTTGAGGAAGCCATCAAGGGCCACGTAATGGCGGAAACACGTGTTGTGGGCACTTACACCTTGAACCCTGACCTCTAAAAACCACCTATTGTTCAAGATTTCGAGGTGAGTCCGCCGGAAGGGTAAATTCAATGACCATTTCCAATTCGCGTGCCACCGATTCTCCGTTTTCGTATCCGGGCGAATGCATACTTCGCGCAACTTCCTCTATCGCCTGTGCCTCGTAGTAACCCCTGGGCATCGCACCAAGCACGCGGATGTTGCTGGTAGTGCCATCGGGGTTGACGGTGTAGGCAATTTGCACGAACCCGGAAATTTCACGTTGCGGGATCACTGGTTGCGGCGGTTCCGGACGCTGCCTGACCGGAAGGACGATTCCGGATTCCTCAAGCGCCTGTTTGAGATCGGGATCTTGAGCATCAACAATCGTGACGGACTGCATGGTTGCCGTTAGCGGGTCCAGTAAGTCGGGTTCGAAGTACCCAACGCCAATATTCACCAAGACCAGCACACCTACGGTTGCAATAACGGCTGAACCGGCAAAGCGCCACCAATACCCTTTGCGCGAAGAAATGTAGCCGGTGTGCGGAAGGCTTATTTCGTGCTTGTTAGAAAGAAATTCCATTTTATCCATCCGTCAGCTTCAATCGCACGCGCCGGTTTTGCCGACCCTTTTTCTCAATTTTGCTGATAATCACCCTACCAATTTCACCGGTTCGCGCTACGTGGGTACCGCCACACGGTTGCAAGTCTACGTTGCGAATATCTACCAGCCTTACCTTTCCCAAGCCTCGAGGCGGTTTGACCGACATAGTCTTGACCAGTTCGGGTTGCGCATCAAGTTCCGCATCGGTAATCCAACGATAAGTTACTTCATGGTCTTCCGTTATTAATCGATTCAATTGTCCAGCGACCGTTTCCTTGTCTGGCGTTTCAGGCAAATCAAAATCCAGCCGACCGTCACCATCATTGACTGCGCCCCCGGTAACCGGTGCAGTGATTACTGAGCTCAATAAGTGCAGGCAGGTATGCATGCGCATTAAACGGTGACGGCGCGCCCAGTCGATGCTGGCAATAATAGTTTCACCAACGGCTGGGGGGTCTTGGCCATCTGCAAGAATATGCTGAATGCTGTTCTCAGACTTTCTGGTATCCACGACATCGAGCCGGCTGCCATCTTGTCGCTGCAAAACTCCGCGATCGCCCGGTTGACCACCACCTTGCGGATAAAACACCGTGCAATTAAGCACCACGGCGTTACTCTGGATTGCAGTAACCGTTGCGTCACAATGGCGCAGGTAACTGTCTTCACGAAATAATTCTTCGGTCATGGTTGCCTGTAAACGTTGCCTTGTTTCATGACAAAGCGCACCCGGTTCATGGCGTTAATGTCCTGCAACGGGTCGCCTTCGACAGCAACAATATCGGCTATCTTGCCAACATTGATCGATCCGAGTGTGTCTTCGATTTGCATCAGTCTTGCCGCTTCGATGGTTGCGGACTGAATTGCCTGCATCGCAGACATGCCGGAATTTACCATCAAAGCAAATTCCTCGGCATTCCTGCCGTGTTCTGACACGCCGGAATCCGTGCCGAACGCAATTTTTACTCCGGCGGCAAAAACGCGACCAAATGTCTTCGCCATTGCGGGTCCGACTGTCAGCGCTTTGGGTACGATCAGTTCCGGCAGCGCGCCGGGAATCTGTGCCTGCTCGTACACCCATTGCCCGGCGAGCATAGTCGGTACTAAATAAGTGCCTTTGCGTTTCATCAAGCGCATGATTTCATCAGTCATAAACGTACCGTGTTCAATGGAGCGCACACCTGCGACTACTGCACGCTTCATTCCCTCACCACCATGCGCGTGGGCGGCGACATGGAAACCGTAGTCGTTCGCGATGCGGACGATCATGTCCAATTCTTCCGCCGTGAACTGCGGATTCAGGCCGTGCTTGGCATTACTGAGCACGCCACCGGTAGCGGTAATCTTTATCAGGTCTGCACCATCCTTGTACCGTTGACGCACCGCCTGCGCCCCCGCCCACGGTCCGTCGGCCACACCTTCGTATGGGCCTAACGCACGCTTAATGGAAGAATTGGCGGAAGACGGGTCGGCGTGACCGCCCGTGGTGGCGATAGATTTCGCGGCAGTATAGATGCGCGGCCCTTCAATGTAGCCGGCGTTGATCGCGTTACGCAGGGCCACGGTCAAGTTGTTGTGATCACCCAGATTACGCACGGTGGTGAACCCGGCCTGCAGCGTACGGTGTGCGTAGCCCACACTGCGAAATGCGAAGTCGGACGGTTGCAGCCGCACGCGATCGAAGTAATACCCAGGTCGTTGCTCGTCGTTTAGATGAACGTGCATATCCATCAGGCCTGGCAACACTGTATAGGCCCTCAAGTCCACAACCGCCTGACTTTCAGTTGCGGCAATAAAACCCTGCTCAATACCCGTGATAAGTCCATCGCTGACCAGGATGCTCATCTCTTGGGTGGGCGTATCAGAAATGCCGTCTATCAGTTGGCCGGCGTGTATAAGGTAGTCATCGGCCGCCGTGGATAACGGTACAACAACAAGAAACAATGCGAGCATTCGCATTACCAACTCCTTAGGTGGCGTTAATCAATATTGTTAGACAGCGATGCATCGATGAACGCCTGCCAGGTTTCGTTGGGTTCACCAATAGCGAGAACGTGCTGAATGGCGAGATCCGGGTTTTCGCCTTGAGCAACGACCTGGTACAAGTAAGTCATGGCTGATGCCCGCCTGTTTAACCGGCAATGCACCAGCACTTTCCTGCCTTCACTCTCTTTCATCGCCTGTAAAAAATCAGTGAGCATTGCTTGATCGGGATTCTTGCTGCTGACTGGAACGTTCAGGTAGGTCATACCGGCCTGTTCAACCCGTTGCGGTTCAGGATCGTTTTCCGAAAGTTCACGCAGGTCAACAATGACTTGGTAGCCCTGGCTGGCCAACAGCTCGATGTCAGGGGCTTCGAGCTGGCCCGCCGTGGACAGGTTCGGAGAAACACGGTGAAAATTGTCAATCTGTTCAAGCGCCTCATCAGCGTAACCGCTAACCGCCGGCACACAGAGCATTATCAATGTGAAACCGAATGCACGTCTGGTGGCCTGCATGCTTGTTAGTCCTGCTGATCGTCGGGTTTGGCAACGTCTTCTTGCTCAAGTTCCAGTGCGTTGGAATTGATGCAGAAACGCAGCCCAGTTGGTTGCGGCCCGTCCTCGAATACATGCCAAAGGTGCGCGTCGCAGTTGGCACAGACCGCTTCCGTACGCTGCATGCCGTGAGAATTGTCAGGTCGGGTTTCGACCGCACCACGTTGCATCGGTGAATGAAAACTCGGCCAACCTGAGCCCGAATCGTATTTGGCGGCGGAATTGAATAATGACTCACCGCATACGATGCAATGGTAAATACCGAGAGATTTTTCATCGTAGTAACGCCCGGAAAAAGCGGGTTCTGTCGCCGACTGCTGGGTAACCGCGTATTGCTCTGGGGTAAGTCGCTCTCGAAGCATCGGGTCATCAATTGGCTGTTTTTTAGTCATTCGCGGATCTCTGAGGCAACGTCATCTGGGAAAGTCGTAAAGTAAGCAAGACCAGTCTACCCGGGCCGCGACAATAGAGCTAAATTGCCGCGTGGACTGGGAAAAGTACTTCGGATTCTGCTAACTTACGCCACTGTCAAAGCCCGAAACCGTTGGGAGTCCATGCCATGAGATTCAGACTCTGGATTGTGAGCCTGTCACTAGGCTTTGCACTAGCTGCAGGTCCGGTTCTCGCCGAAGGCGATATTGAACAAGGTAGGGTAAAAGTCGAAACCTGTATCGGTTGCCACGGGATCGAGGGATACACGAACGTTTATCCCACCTACAAGGTACCCAAATTGGCCGGACAGCATGCTGCACGAATCGTTGCGGCACTTAAGGCCTACCAATCCGGCGAGCGCGTGCACTCAACCATGAGTTCCCAAGCCTCGTCGCTAAGCGAGCAGGATATTGAAGACATAGCGGCCTACCTGGCTTCCCTGAAGAACAATTAAACGGCAAAGAACCACGGAGAGATTGATCATGAAAAAATTGCTCTTGGTATCGCTGGTTCTTGGTTTCATGCTGATCGCCACACACGCAGATGCCGGTGGTGATGCCAATGCAGGTCAGGAAAAATCACAGGTCTGTTCTGCCTGTCATGGCGCAGATGGCAACAGCCCGTTACCTGAATTTCCCATTCTTGCCGGGCAACATGAAAGCTATCTGGTGGAAGCCTTGTATCAGTACCGCGCAGCGGCCAAGAACGAGGAACGTACCGGTAAGCGCAGTAACGCAATCATGATGGGCATGGCCGCCGGACTGAGCGATGAAGACATCGCTGACCTGGCAGCCTACTATGCCGGCCAGGATGGGCCATTGGGAAAGATTCCAATGCCTGAGTAAGTTCAAAAAGAACAAAAAAAGCCCCGCGTTGCGGGGCTTTTTTGTTCTGACTCTCTGAGCTTCAGCGGACGATGACACTCGCCTCGCCTACGTTTACCTCGGCGACAATATCGTCGTCTCCGTCACCGCTGTAACTCGCTTCACCACCCGGCGAAAACCGCGGGCCGGTTGCGCGAATGCGGTCCCCACGAATGAGTAATACTGCATCGCCAACGTTAGTTTCAACTGAAACATCGCCCAGCGAATCCGTTTCGGATTCCACCGATACCTCACCGACGTTGCCTTCAGCATGCACGTCACCGCGGGGCACGCTTACCACCAGCTCGCCCACATTCAAATCGGCGTCCACACCTCCCGAGAAATTGTCGATTTCCATTTCGCCAACGTTTAATTCAGCTTCGATAGAGAAACCCTGCGGGGCGCGTACCGTCCAATGTTCTTCCACATCGTCATCGTCCTCGTCGCCGTAATCGATTTCCAGGAAGAGCCTGTTGCCGCGCTCAACAATTTTGAGCTCTGCGGCCGCGATGGCTTTCTCGGAACGATTTCGCCAGCCCCAGCCACGGTCCTCGTCTTCCAGCTTTACTTCGATTTCAATACCGGCCTTGTCCCAACCCACAAGATCAATCGAGCCGACATTGGCGTCGATACCGAGTCCTTCAAGCCCTTTACTGTCTTGCGAATGTTCGATCAAACGATCCTCAGCCGCATGGGCAACGATGGCCAGCGCCAGGCCGGCAACCAGAAAAATCGTGCGTTTCATTGCGTCCACTCCTGCGTTCTTCCTTAAGCCTGCCCTTTAGATGCCTGCGAGACAAGCGGCGTTTAAATCCGTGTGTCCTTAGTAATTTACACCAATGCTGGTAGGATTTGCCCATCGAGAAAGGCAAACCCATTGAAAAATGGGGGCGCAAAGTTTCCGGTCTAAGGGGTGCAAACTCTAGGACAGCGGAACCGCCGAAATCCAGCACCCGATCCGGCCTTCCCCCTTTTGGCCGGGTTATTTCCGTTCCCCCGTTCGTTGTCTGTTTGTACCCCTTACTTTTTCTGTTCTTCGAGGAACTCGAGCAATGCCTGTTGCCGCTTAGTGGGCATGGCACGAAAGAGTTCTAACAACAATTTTTCGTCAGTTGTCAATATTACGTGGTAATTGGAATCCGGTTCTTTCACGCCGGTTACGAATCGCTCCATATGCCCAAAGCCAGTAGCCAACCATTCGTAGTTAACCCCAAGGATTTCCGCCAGCTGCAGTAAACGAACAAACTGCGGCCCGCCAATACTGGATTTTTCCCATTGGCTACAGGCGCTGCGTGTCACGTTCATCAGTCTAGCCAATTCACGTTGGGTAATTCCGGCGCGTTCACGAGCCATTTTTATTCTGGAACTTAAACTCATCTATACAGTTTAAGTAAGCACTGCTAATGCGAAAGGCAAGGACTGCTTGACGTACACCATAAGGATTACTAACCTCGATCAGATATGGCTGATGGACCAGCCCCTATTACTCAACAACACAA
>JAZFYH010000085.1:0-4198 GCA_036443475.1 Gammaproteobacteria bacterium
TGTAGTCAGTAGGGGTATTCGCGGGTGTAGTTTAATGGTAGAACTGCAGCTTCCCAAGCTGCTGGTGTGGGTTCAATTCCCATCACCCGCTCCAGATTTGCCGGCAAGGATTGCTGGTATGACACAAAAAGGGGAATGCCATGGAAGGCAACCACAAGGCGCTTGCGCCACTATCTGAGTCGTTTGACTACTCTGGTCCCGTTGTAAGTTCTCATCCTGACATGCGGTTTTGCGATATCGCGGATCATCTGCCGGATGCCGTACTGGCATTTAATGCCGATGATAAATGTGATTTCGCCAATTCTCCCGCCAGTCGATTATTCGGGCTACACGGACAAAGAATGCAGGGCATACATATGGCCCAGTTGGGATTGCCGGATGAGCTTGGCAAGGTTAGCCGCGACATGCTGCAACGGGTACGTGACACGACCGAACCACAGTCGCTTGAGACGGTGTGTGATTACAAAGGCCAACAGCGGCATTTCGAAGCGCGGTTTATTCCTCAGCGAGCCGATGCAGGCAGGCGGTGCGGCGTAATTATGGTCGTACGCGATATAACGGAATTCCGGCAGGCAGAGGAAGCAGCGCGGTTGAACGCCCGACGCGTAAAACAAGTTTCCAGGCAAGTGCTGCGGATACAGGAACAAAGCAGCCGCCATCTTGCGCGGGAATTACATGATGAAATTGGCCAGACGCTCACTGCTGTCAAATTCTCATTGCAAAATATGGCAAAAACAGACAATTCGTTGAATCCGTCGATTCCGATGGCCCAAACCATCGAGATGGTGTCGAGCCTGCTTGAACGCATTCGATCACTCTCACTGGATTTACGGCCCAGTTTGCTTGATGACCTCGGACTGGAACCTGCTCTCCGTTCGTTTGCAAGACGGCAGGCAAAGCTTGGACAGTTCGAAATCGATTTGTCATTTGCCCTGCCGAAACAGCGGCTTGAGCAAGACATGGAAACCACCTGCTATCGGATTTTCCAGGAGGGCTTGACCAACATACTCAAGTACGCATCGGCCTCTGAGGTTTGGATTCGCGTGTCAACCGATGATCATTCTCTCTACGGTTATCTTGCCGACAATGGCGGCGGATTTGACGTGGATGCTGCGCTTGATAAAGCCATTGCAGGACACAGCACTGGCCTGCTAAGCATGCAGGAGCGCGCCATGTTGATGGGAGGACGATTACGTATCGAATCCGCTACCGTTACGGGGACCCGGTATTATCTTGAATTGCCTTTGGTGGCTGGATGAGCGGTTAATCTGTAATCGGAGGATTCAGTTTCAGGGTTTCTACTGATTGGAATCCACCTAGCGCTATGTCTCACTGCGCAGTACCCAGGAGTCAGTAGAATTCCCTAAGAAGAGATTTCGGAACCGACAAGGAGTGTCAGGTGGAAAATTCAGCAAATGGCAATATGCGAGTCGTGCTTGTGGATGACCATGCACTGGTCAGGGCCGGGCTACGCAGCTTATTGGAAAAAATGCCCGGCGTGGAAGTTGTCCTGGAAACTGGGGACGGGCGCCGGGTTAGCAAGCAGTTACGGGAAGTTGAGGCAGACCTGCTGCTTCTAGATATCGCGCTGCCGGGTCTAAACGGTCTGGATGTCGCAAGCCGGGTGCGCCGCGAACACCCTGATTTATCCATCATCATGCTTTCCATGTACTCCAACGAGGAATACGTGTTGCAAGCATTGCGTGCCGGGGCCAATGGATACTTGCTCAAGGATTCAGCCACGGCCGAGCTTGAGCTGGCTTTGCAGTCCGTGCGGCATGGCAAGACCTATTTGAGTCCAGGCATATCAAAAACCCTGGTGGACGAATACCTACAGCGACCTGATCGGGCTCGCAGTCCGCTGGAGCGACTGACCGCCAGGCAACGCGAGATTCTGCAGCTGGTTGCCGAAGGTCACACCACACGAAAAATCGCGGAACTCCTCAATATCAGTGTAAAAACAGTGGAGACTCACCGGGCCCAGCTGATGACGCGACTTGAAATTCGTGATGTGGCGGGTCTGGTTCGATATGCGGTGCGCACCGGGCTGGTAAGCGCGGATCAATGATGGTCTTGAAAATCTGTTGAATCGCGAAAAATACATAAGGCTTAGACAGCATCCCGGGTTTGCGCTGATGGCCGCCCCGATACAAACCATTCATGTTTGCGCCCTAATGTATTTCTGATTCAAACGGGCGGTACCCCAACCCCCCAACACTTGGTGGTCTTCAGGACGCATTTCAAGTCGGGGTATCGCCCGGCCACCATTTCTGCACCGAGCCTGGATTTTTCTAACCGAGCCGTTGTCAAACCGGTTCTGGCCTTGGAATCCGGAAAAGGCATGTCGAATAAATCCGTCTGCGGTAGGCTAGCGTCCTAACGCCCGGTTTTCTCGGGCTGCAAACTCTATCGGACCGCTAATACCCCGGGACAATCATGATTCAACGATTCAAATACCTGCTATACGCTTTGTTGGCTGTGCTAGGCCTCTTTGTGGGCCTTCTCGTCATATTGCCATTCATTATTGATCCAAACGATTACAAGCCCGAGATCACCAGTCTGGTTGAAGAGCACACCGGGCGGTCGTTGCAGATTGAAGGTGATCTCGAACTGACGGTTTTTCCCTGGCTGGGAATCCGGACCGGTCGACTCGAATTGGGTAACGCGGAAGGTTTCGAAGGTGACATCTTTGTGGCAGTGAACAGTACTCAGGTGCGCGTCAAGTTGTTTCCGCTATTAAGTCGAAATATTGAAATCGGCCGGGTAATCATCAGAGGATTCGAAGCAAACCTGCGGCGTAACAACGACGGGATTAGCAATTGGCAGGATCTTGTAGAAACAGCTGGGGCCGACGACGACGTCGAGCAACCTGATCCGAACGTGGAAACCGAATCTGGCTCAGCTGGATTCAATACCCTGCAACTGGGCGGCCTGCAAATAGAGAACGGACGTTTTTCGTTTATCGATGAACAAGCAGGCACACGTTACGACATTTCCAACTTCACCGTGGAGACCGGTCGCCTCGCACCGAACGAACCGGTCGAGTTCTCATTAGCTCTACAGTTGGCCGCTTCGCAGCCCCAGGTTAAAGGCAGTTTTGAAATCCAAACGACCCTGCTGGCTAACGCGAAGGATCAGGTTTATGCGTTGCAATCGGGAAGCTTTAAATTTTCCGGTACGCTGCAGGATTTCCTCAAGGAGGAACTAACCGCAGGTCTGACGTGGCAGGCCATGACATTTAACAACACAGAACAGCAACTTGACGTTAACGAAGCAAATTTTTCAGGGCTAGGCGTAACCGCGACTACCAGTTTCGTTGCCAGCAATTTGGACGGCGAGCCGTCACTGGTAGGGAGCGTGCACGTACCACCATTTTCCCTGCAGGAACTGGCAAATCGTTTTAGTGAAATGTTACCGGAGGGAACCAACCTGCCGCCTGGATCACAAATGGAATTTGAATCGGATTTCAACGTCAATCTGAATACCCAGGCATTGCGGATAAACGCACTGCGACTGGGTCTGGCCGACCTGAAACTGCTGGCCTCGATCAACGGCGAGCAAATCATCGATGCACCACGGTTTAGTGGATCCTTGCAAACGGAAAACTTTTCACCGACCCGGTTGCTGGTCAATCTCGGCCAAACGGCGATACCCACGACCGATCCAAACGCGCTGTCTTCGGCAAGCTTGGCGACAAAATTTACCGCAACCCAGTCCAGCGTTGCGCTTTCTGAAATGAACCTAGCGCTTGACCAGACGCTGTTAAAGGGTCAGTTCGCGATCGCTGATTTCGACAAGCAGGCGATACGCTTCGATCTTATTGTTGATGCCATTGATGCAGATCGATACCTGCCGCCGGTAGAAGCAGCCGCAGAAACACCCCCCGAAGAGGGCGAACCACTTGATGCCATCCAGCTGCCGGTGGATCCCATTCAAACACTGGATATTGAAGGACGTTTTCGGATTGGCAAGCTCCATGCTTTCAGCATGAACACCAGCAACATCGACTTTTCTGTGTCAGCCGGCAAAGGCGTAGTCAGAATTCATCCGGTCAAGGCCGATCTTTATGATGGGCAATACAACGGTGACATTTTGTACCGCATTGACCGAAAAGTTCCGCTTGTTTCCATTAATGAGTCGATTTCGGAAATCCAGATTAGCGGATTAAGTATGGACTTGTTCGATGAGAACCGCATTT
>JAZFYH010000086.1:0-2745 GCA_036443475.1 Gammaproteobacteria bacterium
TGCCCGGGTCAGGATTACGGCACAGCTGATCAATGCTGCCGATGGCTTTCACTTGTGGTCCGAGACTTTCGACCGTGAACTGGACGACATCTTCGCGGTTCAGGATGAGATCGCCTCGTCGGTGGTCAAAGCCCTCAAGGTCAAATTACTGGGTGAAGAACCCGCGCGTCTGACCCCGGGTGGAACGACCAACGCCGAGGCGCTGCAGGCCTACCTGCAGGGCGTGCATTATCGGAACCGCGGCTCCGATGAAGCCGCGCTGCAAAGCGCCGCGGCGGCCTTTCAAAAGGCCATCGAACTGGACCCGGAATACGCGCAAGCCTATGCCGGTCTGGCCGCAACGTGGGACCAGTTAGCCACAAATAATTTCGTCGGTTTGGATCAGGTAACAAGCAAGGTTGGTGCGGCCGCTGCCAAGGCCATCGAACTGGCACCCGATCTGGCAGATGGTTACCAGGTGCTGGGCGCAATGTTGCTCCGATACAAGCTGGATCAGGACGGTGCGCGGAAAGCCGTAAGTAAAGCACTGGAATTGAATCCGGGAAACGTCGACGTTCAGACCGAGTACTCGCTCATATGCGCCTTTTTTGGCGAGCGGGAGGCAAGCATCGCTGCTGCCAGAACGGCGCTGGAACTGGATCCCGTATCGATGTTTGCTAACAACTTCCTGGGATATATCTTGTCTTTTGCGCGCCAATATGACGAAGCTATTCGTGTTTTTCGTCATGCCCTGGAACTGGACCCACATTATCCTCGACCTCATTATGGCATCGGCATGTGCCTGTATTTGCAAGGGGACGCGGAATCCGCGTTGAATGAAGTGGAACAAGAACCGCTACTTTGGATGAAGTTCTCAGGCATGGCGATTGTGCTGCGGCGACTGGGGCGTGATGAAGAAGCGAAATCTTCAATGTCATCGCTTATTGAGGACTTTCGCGACAACGGTCTTTATCAGCAAGCTCAGGTTTATGCGCAGTGGGGCGATATCGATCAGTCCATTCAGACCTTGAACCGAGCATACGAAATCGGAGATCCTGGCGTCAGCCAATTAGTGGTCGATCCTCTGGTGGGTCCAATTCGCGAAGACCGGCGGTTTGTAGAACTGGTGAAGAAAATCGGTTTTGTGCCTGCATAGGGCCCGGTGTACGAGGAACCTTCGTAAGCTTCGGGTACCGGTGTAAAGTATTCAAGTTATTGGCTGGAATTGAATTCGCGCTGACGCAGGCGGCTGACCAGCATCGAGATTGCGGCGCCGGTGCGGTTGAAGCGCTTGGCGATCTCGGTAATCGTGGCAACGTCTTGTTCCTGAGCCGTTTTGGTAATATCTGCCCTGGAAAGGGCGTATAGCCTGAACTTGCGCGGCACCCTTGCCCCCTCACGCAACAAATCCCTGCCCGATGGACTACAATTAACGCGATCTCTCGTTCAGATCGCGAATCTACCCGCGACACTCAAACACTCAACACCGGCACCAGAAGCGCTATGTCTGGGTTTTCTTCTCTTTGTTTGATGTGTACGAACCGAAGGTCTGGCCCGCAGTCAACAACCAATATGTGAAGATCCAACGTGGATAGACGGGGTTAGTCCGGAAGCTCCTCCAGAATTGAACATTACACTAGCAGGTCCGACGGTGAAAAAAGTCGCTGTTTTCGTTGATGTACAAAATATCTATTACACCACTCGCCAAGCTTATGGTCGCCAATTTAATTACCGAAAACTTTGGCAATGTATTAGTGCTGGCGGAGAGATTATTTCAGCAACCGCTTATGCAATTCATCGTGACGATGAAAAACAGCTCAAGTTCCAAAATGCCCTCAAACAGATTGGATTCACAGTAAAACTCAAACCCTATATTCAGCGTAGTGACGGCTCCGCCAAAGGTGATTGGGACGTTGGCATTACAATTGATGTTCTGGAAGTAGCCAGAGACGTTGATACCGTTGTATTGCTGTCCGGAGATGGAGACTTCGATCTATTACTGGAAAAAATCAGAAAGGATAATGCCGTCAGTGCTGAAGTCTATGGCGTGCGGGCGCTCACAGCCAACTCCCTCATTAATTCTGCCAGTATTTATCATCGTATTGATGAAGATTTATTACTGTAACAATTATGACGAAGCAAATATTCTTTCCCGCAATGACCTCGGCAACTACTACATCACTCAGTTTATCGAAAACAGAACATGACATGAATCGTTCGCTGAATTGCATTGTTATTGCACTGCTGTGTTGTTTGCCAAATGTCGCTTACGGACTCCCCGTCATTGACAAGCCATTTACTCCTCAACGTGATGCCAGTGAGATTGCCGACGAGTTAAGTCAGTTTATTCCTCCTGCGATGCAACAGGAAAAAGTTCCCGGGCTGTCTATAGCGATCATTCGTGATGGCGAAGTGATCTATAAACAAGCTTTCGGTCTGGATAATTATTGGGCCGAGCACTCAATGACAACTGACAAAATCTTCGAGGTAGCGTCCCTTTCTAAACCGGTAACCGCTTATGGCGTACTGCAATTGGTTGATAAAGGATTAATTGACCTGGACGAACCGGTAACTCGTTATTTACCAAGTGCACCCGCGGATGTAACGCTCCGTCAAACGCTGGTCCATACCTCTGCATTACTACATGTTGGCACTGATGGCTATGCACGTGGCGGTGCGCCCGGTGACAGTTTCTCTTATTCGCCAGCGGGGTATCTTTTATCCGGTGATATTATTGAGCAGATTACCCAGCAAAGTTTGGCAGAT
>JAZFYH010000087.1:0-3724 GCA_036443475.1 Gammaproteobacteria bacterium
ATTCGTTCCAAGTAAATTCGTAAATTTCTTTGGCAACGAGATCGAAGCGGTAAGTTTTCAAGTACTTTTCAATATGATCGACTGTATGTGCGAGACGAAAAAGAATCCATTTATCGGGGTTCGATAATTCGCCTTCGCTGCAATCCTTTCCTTCGGTATTCATTAATACATAGCGCGACGCGTTCCAGATCTTGTTGCAGAAATTCCGGTAGCCTTCCAGGCGCCCCAAGTCAAAATTGATATCACGACTGGGCGATGCCAGCGCTGTCAACGTAAAACGCAGCGCATCGGTGCCGTGCGGCTTAACGCCTTCTGGAAACGTCCTGCGCGTGTTCTTTTCAATTTTCGGCTTCAGCTGCGGTTGCATCAGGCCGGTGGTGCGTTTTTCTATCAGCTCATCGAGCCCGATGCCGTCTATAAGATCAATAGGATCCAGAATGTTGCCCTTGGACTTGGACATCTTCTGGCCATGTTCATCGCGAATCAGGCCGGTGATGAAAATTTCCTTGAACGGCACTTTGTCGGTGAACTTCAGGGTCATCATGATCATGCGAGAGACCCAGAAAAATATGATGTCGAACCCGGTAATCAAAACATTGCTGGGCAACCAGGTTTTAAGCGCTTCGGTGTCGTTCGGCCAGCCGTGGGTCGCAAATGGCCACAAGGCCGAACTGAACCAGGTGTCCAGCACATCTTCATCTTGATGTAACTCTTCTTGAGGCGACAGATTGTATTTTTGAATAACCGCTTCTCTATTCGCAGCTACGTAGGTATTTCCGTGTTTGTCGTACCATGCTGGAATTTGATGTCCCCACCAGAGTTGACGGCTAACGCACCAGTCCTGAATGTTGTGCATCCATTGATTATACGTTTTGGACCAGTTTTCCGGCACAAAGCGGATATCGCTTCTTTCCACGGCTTCTATCGCCGGTTTAGCCAGCGGTTCCATCTTCATGTACCACTGGTCGGTTAATAACGGTTCGACTATTACCCCTGATCGATCACCTCTTGGAATAGAGACTCTGTACGGCTCAACTTTTACAAGAAAGCCTTGTTTCTCTAAATCTTCTACAATTTTCTTTCTCGCAACAAATCTGTCAAGTCCTCGGTATTTCTTCGGAATAGAATCTCTGCACTCCTGAGCGTTCCATACAAGCTCCAATTCTTCCTTTAAACTTTTTCCTTTTCCAGGTGCTTTGGTTAAATCATCTAAGATATGCGCATTGACATCCAAGATATTGATTATTTCTAATTTGTGTCTTTGCCCAATTTCCCAGTCATTATGATCATGTGCTGGCGTGATCTTGACGCAGCCTGATCCGAATTCCGGATCCACGTAGTCATCGACAATAATAGGTATGCGCCTGCTGGTTAACGGCAATACCACGTATTTGCCTTGCAGGTGTTTGTAGCGTTCATCTCCGGGGTGGATGGCAACCGCCGTATCACCCAACATGGTTTCGGGTCGCGTGGTGGCAACGCTCACGAATTCGTCGCTGTTCTCAACGGGATAGCGAAGATGCCATAGATGTCCGTCTTCTTCTTCAGAAATGACTTCGAGATCTGAAATTGCGGTGTGCAAGACCGGGTCCCAGTTCACCAGTCGGTTGCCGCGATAGATAAGACCTTCATCGAACAGCGATTCAAAAACGGTATTGACCGCAAGTTTGAAGTCGTCGCTCATGGTAAATGCTTCAGTCGGCCAGTCGGTCGAATCACCCAGGCGGCGCATCTGGCTGGTAATAGTGCCACCAGCGTAGGCTTTCCATTCCCACACCTTATTAATGAA
Organism: Gammaproteobacteria bacterium; assembly: GCA_036443475.1. Classification (GTDB taxonomy): domain Bacteria; phylum Pseudomonadota; class Gammaproteobacteria; order Natronospirales; family JAZFYH01; genus JAZFYH01. Next base: position 1,790 of record JAZFYH010000087.1, read on the forward strand.
TGCCTCGCGTCCCAGATCGTGTCGACTTGTACCATCAGCCTGCAATTGCCGTTCGACAACCATTTGTGTCGCGATGCCGGCATGGTCCGTTCCCGGTTGCCACAGCGTGTTGTCGCCGCGCATACGATGGTAGCGCACCAACGCATCCATCAAGGTGTGCTGGAAAGCGTGACCCATGTGCAAGGTGCCGGTGACGTTGGGTGGTGGAATGAGAATGCAGTATGGAGTGCCTTCCCCGGAGGGGGTAAAGTAATTATTCTTTTCCCAGTGATCGTACCAGTGTTGCTCGATTTTTTTCGGGTCGAAGCTTTTATCCATTTTCACTTAGTCCGTTTTTTTTAACTTCTTAAAGGCTTCGTCCACGATTTCTGGCAGAGCAATGCGCAGCCGTGCCGCGAGTTTCTCGACCAGTACCACTTCGATTTCACGAATGGTTTCATCCAGGATTTCTTCCATACGTTGGTTCAGTATGTGGGTCAGTTCGTCGTGCAGATCTTCGCGATTGATGTCCAGTTCTGCAAATAACTTGGAATAGTGCTCGGTTTGGTCACTCAATGATTCTCCGACAGCTTCTTCAAGCAGCGGTATGTTGTCGCGCGTGTCGTCATCGCCCATGTCTATTTCCTGGTCATGTCATGCGTATTGGGTTCGAATCCCTTGTCTCGATAAGAGCGGAAATGCTCTCTAGCCTGTTTTCTGTAAATGTCATCCGGCCCGACCATTTCCGCAACGCGCGAATAGTGCTCAAAGAATGCTGGCACGTCGTGCGCCAGATTGATCAGCATTTCCCCGTCAAACCCAGCAGGTGGTTGTTGGTATCCAACGATTACTGGTGAATCCTGCGCAGTTGAATTATCTGCTCGGGAGTGTGGCAGAAAGCTGCCGTCCCGAAATGTCCAGAGCATCTCATCCAGCGCGTCTGCCGCGGTTTCGTCAGCAACGTGCAAGTAGACTTGCATGCCTTTCGAATATGCTTTGTTCGCCAACCGACAGGCAAACTGTTCGCGTGTCGATGCAACACTTCCGTCCAGAACATAGAAATCGATTTGCGTCACAGCTTGTCCAGGAGGAATTGCACCAGTGAAGGAACCGGTCGACCGGTGGCGCCCTTGTGACTACCCGAAGTCCAGGCCGTGCCCGCAACATCCAGGTGTGCCCAACGCAGGTTATTTGTATAGCGCGACAAGAAAGACGCCGCGGTAATCGTACCTGCTTCGCGTCCACCAACATTGGCCATGTCGGCAAACGGGCTTTTCAAAGCTTTGTCGTACTCCTTCCACAGTGGCAGTTGCCAGGCCCGATCATGCGATTTCTGGCCCGCTTTGAGAATATCCTTAATGAGGTTTTCATCATTACCCAACAAGCCCGACGCATGCGAACCCAGCGCAATAACACAGGCCCCGGTAAGTGTGGCGATATCAATCACTGTTTCTGGTTTGAAGCGTTCGCAATAGGTCAACGCATCACAAAGAATAAGACGGCCTTCCGCATCCGTATTGAGAACTTCTATGGTCTGCCCCGACATGCTGGTCAAAATATCGCCTGGCTTGTTGGCATCACCGTCGGGCATGTTTTCCGACGAAGGCACAATACCAACGACGTTCAACGGTAGATCAAGTTCAGCTACGGCCTTGATAAGCCCGAATACCGACGCGCCACCACACATGTCGAATTTCATTTCATCCATTGCCGCGGAGGGCTTGATAGAAATGCCGCCGGAATCAAAGGTCAGCCCTTTTCCGACGAATGCGAATGGACGTTGTTTTGCGGGGCCGTTACGGTATTCGAAAACAATAAGTTTAGCGGGCTGCCGACTGCCACGTGAAACAGAAAGCAGTGCGCCCATACCCAGTTTCTGCATTTGTGTTTCATCGAGCACCGAAACTTTCAGTTTTTCATTTTTACTCGCCAACTTGCGGGCTTCTTTTGCAAGGT
>JAZFYH010000088.1:0-3783 GCA_036443475.1 Gammaproteobacteria bacterium
TGCTCAAAAATTCGCCAATGCTCCAGCCCACTTCGATATATGGGTTGTCGAACTTGCTCTGAGCTTGGTGTTCTCACACTGCGATCCGTCTTATAGAAATTCACTGATTGTAATTATAATGCCTAAGTTTCTGATGGCCAAGCATGATATGGGGTACCTGGAGGGTCGAGAAAATCCGCATCGCTGGAGACGTTGGCCTAGAAGCCCTAGGCCAACAAATCCTTACGAACTAAAAACTTGTTTTAATCGCCGCTCTAACCGGTCGATTGGTGAAAACACTGGACAGAAAAAGGAGATCCTTTGCTCCTTTGGCAAGAACACGTTGATTGGCGCCGTAATCTCGCAACCGGGGTTTTTAATGACAGCCGCTAAGACAAAAACCAAACCAGCGCCAACTAGCGCCAGGATCCCAAGCCACGCAAGATCGAATGACGGCACAAACGGAATGCCAATAAAGCAAGCCAACCCGGCAATATAACGCGCGAAACGACCGATTGGCCCTGGTTCATAATGGATTTGATTCATCCTCTCACAATACTCTGATCTCCGCGCAAAACGAAATGCTTCTTGTCCCTCAACACCTTTTTCATCATGCAATTTCGGTGTAATTGGCAGCAATAAACCACAACGACCCACGATTGCCAGTAACAAACCGACTGGTCTAAGCCGCTGAAATGATTGTTGTCATGTGTGTGGGGTATTGTGGTTTTTAGAATGGAACGGACGCTTTGCAAGAAGTTTCTGACGCTCTCGCTTGCGGCTATGAATAAATCAAGCTTGCCAACTGCGTGCTTCGCACTCAGTTGGCGGTTGGGGGTTCACTTTTCCGCCCCGGCAGAAAAGCCCGGCCCGGGTGCTGCACAATCCGGACGTTCGCCGTAGCAAAACAGTGTTTCATTTTATCTTTTAGCTCTACCGCCTGAGTTGAGCCCTACCCGACCAACCATTAATATCCAAACAATCTGCTAACTGGCAGGAGAAGATAAGCGGCAAAGAAACCAATCATCCATAAACCGATAGATCCCCAGTAGATACGCCGATTCCATTTGTCGATTCGGGCACATTTTTGCGCCAGCGCCGGATTTGTGGGACAAGCTCGACCAGGTCGGTATAAAAACCAGCCCGACAACATCAGTAGAACCCCCGAACCTGCGAATACCCAGGCTTTTTGTTGTGCGATGGGAATTAACCAGGGTAGCGCGGTAGTCAAACTCACTACCACGGAGCCGAATCCAAATGTTACGAGTAATATCGGAAACGCACAACAAACCAGCGTGCCTGTTGCCGCAAATATAGTGGCAACATTTACGACGCTTTCCTTAACGCGCGTAATAGGACTGCTAAAATACCTGGCCGTCAGGCCATGTTGCTGAGTCGCGTCAATCATCCGCTCTTTTTACCACTTGATTCTCAATGCTGCGATAGGTAAACCCGGCATCGGCAAAGAGGTCAGAGAGTTGTTCATCGGTAAACACGACCTCATCGCTGGTTGTGACAAACACTTCGCCTTTTTCTAAATCAACTTCCACCGCTTGTACGCCGTCTATTTTGCGAAATTGTTTCTCTACACTGTACGCGCAAAACGGGCAAACGATTCCATCCGCTCGGATTGTATATTCAGTTTCCGACCAGGCCGCGCCACTGAAAGCCAGCCAGAGCAAAAACGAGTAGATTAATTTTTTCCTGTTCATCATGAGTTCCATGTTGCCGGACCTGTTATTCGATCATTCATTATCAGACCTGATGATGACCATTTTTATTCCATTTACATTGAAGAAATTTCTTATCGGATGCCCCGCTTAAAAATTTCTTCGAAAACCGGCATGCAAGATGTAATCGTCACGGATTGCGTTGCCGTTCATGTTTTGCGATACCGGCAGTTGTATGGCGAATTCCCACACCCAGCGTCGGGTAATGTACTGAATTCCCGGAGATAAAAACCACTGCGTACCCCCGGTATCGGCAACTGCCTGCTGATTAATCTGATCTCGTTCTGTTTTAACCAAATTCGATTCTAATACGCCGTACAGAAATCCCTTGGTATCGCGGTCGATTTTCCCAGGTCGTAGTCGATATTGAAATGACAGATCCAAGCGGGAGACCGCGCCAGCCTCAAATCCTTCGTCGGACCCTTGATCCAGGTAGACCAGCTGGGTATCGAACTGGTACGAAACGGTCGAATAAGTAGCTATCAGACCCGCGAATCCACCCCAGGCGCCCGTGCCGGTTTGCAGCGTACGCGGCAAACGCCCAAAGGCGTCTGCGTCGTCATCTTTACCTGTAGGAATAACAACACCAAAAAGCGGTGCAAGGCGGAAAGTTTTTCCAGGTGTGTCGTTCTTCAATATGGTGTATCGAGCGAACAGTTGCAGGTCACCGATCCCTCGCGTCTGCCGCTGTATCCGACCCGCGGAAGTTGAAACTTCCAGTTGTTTGTCTAATAAAGGCAGTACTCCGAAAAGCGCCCAATTGCTGGTAACCCCATAGCCTATAGCTGTGGTGATTCCATTGATTTCGACTTGCCTATCCGGGAATGCAGTTTCATCCTCCCTTATGCGGCGAAAGAATTTTTCTCGCCAAATGAATTCACCTTTACCCACCGGTAGAGCGGTATTGAATGTTATGGGTGCTGCCTCAACTCTCGCCTGTTCACCCAACAATAGGGCGATCACAAGAAAAATCCATCCGATACTTTTATGCGTAATTTGCAAACAATCCTCCTGGCTACGAATTCCCTTGTTGCAACTTAGATGCGCGGATAATTTCTTCCATTAAATAATCCTGGTTCTCTACCGTCTTCGATCCCGCGTTGATGAATGAGTGTGCACTACGCGCCATCGATCATCTACTAGGCGAAACATGAAAGTTTCATAGCCCGTTTTGTCGATCTCGCGTCCGTCTTCACGTATTTTCGCCTGCACCCGTACATCTGCGATTGCCCACGCGAAGTCACCCTCAAAATGCGTTTCAATATTTGAAAACGTCAACTTGAGAAATTCCAGCGCATCCCCTTCGGGTTCGACGTGGTGTTCGATTAAGTCGGTCAATCCCTCGTTCTGACCACCTGACTCAACGTAGCGTGCCCCGTCAAAATCCAGGAAATGTTTCCTGAATGGCGTGCCATCGGCGTTTTCCCAGCCGGCTTTAATGTCCATGATAATGGCTTCGAGTGCCTGTGGATCGTGCGTCACCGAAGAATCACCCTGCGCAAGTAGTGCCACTGAGTAACCAGCTAGCGCTATACCTAAAATAAATTTTTCTCTTTTATTAAACATTTTGAGGTTCCTTATTGGAGTTACCTGTGGAATATCAAGTCTTCTGGTTTTTGAACAACGGCGTGGATACACCCCACAACAGGAATCCGCTCAAAATCGTGATCAGCCCCAGAACGGAAAATACTTTGATCAAAGTGTTGTTGAAGTCATCCCGTGTTTCGAAATCCATGGTATGCAACATCCATAGGAAATCGAAAATCCGCCAGATCGAGTTACGGCGCGCGGTGACCATTCCCCGCCGGGCGGAAACGTAAATATTGACCCCGCTGGGATGATCCATTTCCACGCGATAAATTGGAAGATCCCGTCCACGATATTCAGCGTGGGCGGAATCTGTGTGTAATAACTCGACACTTTTAACATCAACATCTTCTGCAAAATCCGCTTTTGCCAGACCCACGGCAGTTGCTTCATCAAGCATTGGTATAACCTCACCTGATCGTGCGTTTACCAGTAAATAAGATTGGATAGAATCACTGTTGTATTTGATTTCATAGACGGGCTGATC
>JAZFYH010000089.1:0-8290 GCA_036443475.1 Gammaproteobacteria bacterium
AATAACGCCAGTACCTTCGGAAGCCGGCTGCATGTATACACGTGTTGCGCCATGCCGACCCTTCATTGCGTAATGCAAGGTGCCTTCGTGTATTGCCACAGTTGTCATATTCTTGCGCGCCTGCTCCATCGCCTTCTGTATAGCGACCGGCACCTCGCGTGCCTTGCCGTAACCGAAACCGACCTTACCAACGCCATCGCCTACGACCGTAAGCGCGGTAAAACCGAACTGGCGACCACCCTTGACCACCTTGGCGACACGATTAACGGTAACCAATTTTTCCTGGAGACCGTCGCTAAATTGTGCGTTTTCGACCTTTGCCATGTTTGACAACCCTTAAAACTTCAGTCCGTTTTCTCGCGCAGTGTCTGCGAGAGCCTTGATACGTCCGTGGTACTTGAACCCTGAACGGTCAAATGCCACTGTCTCGATGCCCGCGGCCTTTGCTTTTTCAGCAATCGCCTTGCCAACCACCGCGGCCGCATCCTTGTTACCGGTGTACTTCATGCCCTTGCGCACATCCGCTTCTACAGTGGACGCCGTGGCAAGCACCTTGTCACCATCGGGTGCAATGATTTGCGCGTAAATATGTCGCGACGTTTTGAACACGCACAGGCGATGTACCCCTTTCCGGCGAATCCGGGCCCGGCCGCGTGCGGCGCGTCGAAGACGAGCTTTTTTCTTATCCATCGTTACTCTACCTGTTACTTCTTCTTGGCTTCCTTAATGACCACGCGTTCATCAGCGTAGCGCACGCCCTTACCTTTGTAAGGTTCGGGTGGGCGATATGCACGAATGACTGCTGCCACCTGGCAGACCAGTTGTTTGTCCACACCACTGACGACAATTTCCGTCTGGCTGGGTGTTTCTATCTTGATGCCTTCGGGAATTTTATAATTCACCGGGTGCGAGAATCCTAGGGTCAGATTCAGGTTCTTGCCCTGCACCTGCGCGCGATAACCGACGCCCACTAGCGTCAGCTTGCGTTCAAACCCTTCGCTGACACCGCGTACAATGTTGGCAACCACGGCGCGCATGGTGCCGGCCAGCGCCACAGCATGTTTGCCTTCTACGCGCGTATTAAATCGTAATTCTTCACCTTCCTGTTTGACCGCCACGTCTTTATGCACTGACATGGCCAGGCTGCCCTTCGAACCCTTGATTGCAAGTTCCTGTCCATTAAGCAGCACCTGCACACCACCGGGAATCGGGATTGGTTTGTTCGCTATTCTGGACATCTTTCTATACCTGCTTTCTCGTTTGCGGTCAGGACACGTAACACAGCACTTCGCCACCATGGCCGGAGGCGCGTGCAATTCGATCGCTCATCACACCTTTCGATGTAGAAACGATGGCGACACCTAATCCACCAAGAACTTTCGGCAAGTCATCAACGGGCTTGTAAGTTCTCAGCCCCGGACGGCTTACACGTTCAATCCGCTCGATCACGGGTGCCCCATCGTAATACTTGAGCGTAATAGTCAGCGTCGGCTTGCCATCTTTTTCGCCAGTGTTGAAGTCAGTGATGTAACCTTCATCTTTCAGCACCGCGGCAATGCCCGCTTTTACCTTCGACAACGGCATGCTCACTTCTGCGTGCCGTGCCTGTTGCCCGTTGCGAATTCGGGTCAACATGTCCGAAATTGGATCAGTCATACTCATGTATCGATATCCTCGTTGTTACCAGCTTGCTTTGTGTAAGCCCGGCACTTCGCCGCGCATCGCTGCTTCACGCAACTTGTTCCGGCCCAGGCCAAATTTTCGGTAGTAGCCGTGTGGGCGACCCGTAAGTTTGCAACGGTTGCGTTGCCGTGTAGGACTCGCGTCCCTGGGCAATTTCGCCAACCGCGCTACGGCGTCGGCGACTTCTTCCATGCTCGACTTCGGATTCTTGATGATTGCTTTGAACTCGGCACGCTTGGCAGCATATTTTGCTACTACCTTGGCGCGCTTCACTTCGCGATTCACCATTGATTTCTTAGCCATGGTTTACCTCAGGTCTTAATCGGGAAGTTGAACGCTGCCAGTAGCGCCTTGGCTTCTTCGTCCGATTTCGCAGACGTCGTGATAGTGATATCCATGCCACGTACAGCATCCACTTTGTCGTAATCCACTTCCGGGAAAATAATCTGTTCCTTGACGCCCATGCTGTAATTGCCGCGCCCATCAAATGCTTTTGAGCTCAAACCGCGGAAATCGCGAATTCGCGGGATCGCGATATTGATAAGGCGATCCAGGAATTCGTACATCCGTTCACGGCGCAATGTGACCTTGCAACCGATCGGCCAGCCTTCACGAATCTTGAAACCGGCGTTCGACTTGCGCGCCATGGTAACTATGGGCTTCTGTCCAGAGATCAGCGTCATATCGTGGACCGCGTGCTCAATTACTTTTTTGTCACTAATCGCTTCGCCAACGCCCATGTTCAACGTAATCTTCGTGATGCGCGGTAATTCCATCACGTTTTTATAATTGAACTGCTCGGTCAACAACTTGACCACGCGTTTTTTATATTCTGTGTTTAACCTTGACATTTTCAATTACCCGATTCTTTTTACGCTCACGATTAAATCTTCCACGTACAAACCGTGACTTAGATATCCACTACTTCACTGGTGGACTTGAAAATCCTTACCCGCTTACCGTCTTCCAGGGTACTCACACCAACGCGGTCGCCCTTCTTGGTGACTGGGTTGAACAACATGGCGTTGGAAACATCAATTGGCATTTCTTTGTCGATAATGCCCCCGGCGTCTTCCTGCGTGCGGCGTTTATGCTTTTTGGCGATATTGATGCCTTCAACCACCACCTTATTTTTCGATAGCACGCGCAACACGTTGCCACGTCGGCCCTTGTCCTTGCCGGCTGTAATAATGACTTCGTCGCCTTTTTTAATCTTACGCATGGTCTTTACCTTCGCTCTCAGAGCACTTCCGGGGCCAACGAAATAATACGCATAAACTTCTCGGTGCGAAGTTCGCGCGTTACCGGACCGAAAATACGTGTGCCAATCGGTTCGTGCTTAACTGTAAGAAGAACTGCAGCGTTGCTGTCAAAGCGAATTAGCGAACCGTCCGGACGACGCACACCCTGCTTGGTGCGCACAACCACTGCGTTGTATACCTCGCCCTTTTTAACCTTGCCACGCGGAATTGCGTCCTTGACGCTCACTTTGATGACGTCACCAACACGTGCATAGCGGCGGTGAGAACCCCCCAGTACCTTTATGCAACGTAGCTGACGGGCACCGCTATTATCGGCTGCGTCGAGTATTGTCTGCATCTGGATCATTGCTTTGCTTCCGCTTCGTGATTCCGGTTTACGGTCCGCTTATTCCGCAGCCCGTTCGACAATTTCAACCAGCCGCCAGGACTTATTTTTGGCAATTGGCCGAGTTTCGCGAATTGTGACCTTGTCACCTTCATGGCATTCGTTGTTTTCATCGTGCGCAAACAGCTTGGTGCGACGACTGATATATTTGCCATACGCCTCGTGCTTCACGCGTCGGTCAACCTGCACGGTGATGGTTTTATTCATCTTGTTGCTCACCACCCTTCCGGTAAGAGTGCGAACGACTGCTTTATGTTCACTCATGACGGTTCACCTGCAGCATACTTTTCGTTAAGCACGGTTTTAACCCGGGCAATGTTCTTTTTAACTCTGGACATCTGGTCGGGACGAGAAAGTTGGCCCGTCGCGCGACGCATACGCAGGTTGAATTGTTCCTTGCGTAGGTTTAGCAGCTCTTGTTTCAAGTCCTCACTTGTTTTCTTTCTTAAATCCTGTGCGTTCATCACATCACCTGCCGTGTTATGAACGCGGTTTGCAGGGGCAGTTTCGATGCCGCAAGGCGGAATGCCTCGCGTGCTATGACTTCGCTGACCCCTTCCATTTCATACAACACCCGACCAGGCTGAACCTTTGCCACCCAGTATTCGACGTTGCCCTTGCCTTTGCCCATGCGTACTTCTAGCGGCTTCTTAGTAACCGGCACATCCGGAAACACGCGAATCCATATCTTGCCGCCACGTTTCACGTAGCGGGTCATCGCACGACGCGCGGCTTCAATCTGGCGCGCGGTAATACGCCCCCGGCCGATGGCCTTTAGACCGTACTCGCCAAAGGACACACTGTTCCCGACCTTGGCCAGACCGCGGTTCTTGCCGGTCTGCTGTTTACGAAACTTGGTACGTTTCGGCTGCAACATGGCAACGACTCCTTACTGTCCCTTCTTCTCGGCGGGCACTTCCGCTTCGGTCTGTTCGACCTCAACAACCTCGCCCTTGAATATCCAGACCTTCACACCGATCACGCCGTACGTCGTATATGCTTCGGCAAATCCGTAATCAATATCCGCGCGCAAGGTATGCAACGGTACCCGACCTTCTCGGTACCACTCGGAACGTGCAATTTCAGCGCCGTTCAGACGACCTGCTACGCGCACCTTTATGCCTTCTGCACCCAGACGCATCGAGTTCTGTACAGCGCGTTTCATCGCGCGACGGAACATAATGCGACGCTCCAGCTGCTGCGCGATGCTTTCCGCGACCAACTGTGCATCCAATTCCGGCTTGCGGATTTCCTCAATGCTGACGTGCACGGGCACATCCATCATACGGGTCAGTTCGTTCTTTAATGCCTCGATGTCTTCACCCTTCTTGCCGATTACGATGCCCGGTCGTGCGGTATGAATCGTAATGCGCGCGCTCTTGGCAGGACGATTGATTTCGATCCGGCTAACCGAGGCCGAAGACAGCTTTTTCTTCAGGTAATCCCGAATCCTGAGATCCTGGAAAAGATTGTCCGCGTATCCCCGCTTATCGGCGTACCAGGTCGAGGACCAGTCCTTTGAAATACCTAACCGGAAACCGATTGGATGTACTTTCTGTCCCATTCTTTCCTCTCCGCCCTTACTGTTCTGCTGCTACTTGAACCGTAATGTGGCTCGTCGGTTTCAGAATCTGGTTAGCACGTCCCTTGGCACGTGCGCGCCAGCGCTTGTAAGTCACAGCTTTGTCAACCATGATCGATGCAACCATCAACTCATCTACGTCGGCACCATTGTTGTGCTCAGCGTTGGCAATTGCCGACTCAAGCACCTTGCGAATAATTCGTGCGCCTTTCTTGGGGCTGAACGCAAGAATCTGTAACGCATCGGCAACAGATTTGCCGCGAATCTGGTCAGCGACCAGCCGCGCTTTCTGTGGCGAAATGCGCACGAATTTTAATGTGGCGTTCACTTGCATATCTCAACTCCCAAAAAATATTCTTTCGGCAACCAAAATCACGGCTCCTTAAGCCTTTATATCCACGATAATCGAATGACATTTATTTCAACATTCACGTTCTTGTCACCCAATTGATCTTCACTCATGTCTTAACCTTCCTATCACCCGAATGACCTTTAAATGTCCGGGTGGCAGCAAACTCGCCCAGCTTGTGTCCGACCATGTTTTCGCTGATCAGAACAGGCACATGCTGGCGCCCGTTATGCACGGCAATAGTCAACCCAACCATATCGGGCAGAACCATCGACCGGCGCGACCAGGTCTTGATTGGTCGCCTGTTATTGGATGCAACCGCTTCCGTGACCTTCTTGGCCAGGTGCGGATCGACAAACGGTCCTTTTCTCACTGAACGTGGCACGTTGCTATCCTCTTCATCACTTCTTCTTGCGACGCCGAACGATCATGCTGTCGGTGCGTTTGTTGTTGCGTGTCTTGTAACCCTTGGTTGGCGTACCCCAAGGCGAAACCGGATGTCGACCACCGGAGGTACGGCCTTCACCACCACCGTGCGGGTGATCTACCGGGTTCATGGCGACGCCACGCACTGTCGGACGTACACCACGCCAGCGCTTGGCACCGGCCTTGCCCAATTTTTCCAGGTTATGTTCTGAGTTGCCCACTTCACCGATGGTCGCGCGGCAGTCCACGTGCACCTTGCGCGTCTCACCGGAACGCAACCGCAGTGTGGCGTAAAGCCCCTCGCGAGCAACCAGTTGCGCCGAAGCGCCAGCGCTGCGCACCATTTGCGCACCTTTGCCCGGCTTCAATTCAACGCAATGTACTATCGAACCCACCTGGATATTGCGCATCGGCATAGCGTTACCCGGCTTTATTGCAACCTGTTGGCCGGAAACAATTTCTGTACCGACTTCCACACCCTTGGGCGCGATTATGTATCGACGCTCACCGTCCGCGTACTTGATCAACGCCAGATGCGCGCTGCGGTTTGGGTCATATTCAATCCTTTCCACTGTGCCTGGGATGCCATCCTTGATGCGCTTGAAATCGATGACGCGGTAACGCTGCTTGTGACCACCGCCCGAGTGACGGGAAGTAATACGACCCGCGTTATTGCGGCCACCGGTTTTGGTCTTCTTCTCGACCAACGCGTCCACCGGCTTGCCTTTGTGCAAGTGCCGGTGCTGGACCTTGACGACAAAGCGCCGACCCGGTGATGTTGGTTTTGCTTTTTGAATAGGCATCGTTATTCGCCTTCTTCCTCAGTCCCGCTTACTCGCCGGACATCAATGCTTCAATGTTCTGGCCCGGAGCCAGTTTTACGTAGGCTTTCTTCCAGTCCTGCCGACGACCGTAAGCCTTGCCAAAGCGTTTCCACTTGCCGCGCACGTTGATAGTGGTGACGCCTTCAACTTTCACCTCAAACATCATTTCCACGGCTTCGCTTATTTCTATTTTGTTGGCATCACGGCGCACACGAAAAATCACCTGGTTGTGTTTACCGGCAATCACGGTTCCCTTTTCGGAAACATGTGGGCCTAGCAGGATGGTGGTCAGTCTTTCGTTTTTCATGACAGCCACGCCTCAACCTGCTTGACAGCATTTACGGTGATCAGGACTTTTTCGTGTCGCACAAGGCTGACCGGATCGAGCGCGTTTACGTCGCGCACATCCACCTGCCCCAAATTCCTCGCTGCCAGGTAAAGATTTTCGTCCACCTCGTCTTTCACTATCAGTACATTTTCCAGGTCGAGTTCTTTGAGCTTGCCAACCAATTCTTTGGTCTTCGGCGTCTCGACGGAAAAATCTTCGAGCACGACCAAACGTTTCTGACGCACCAGTTCCGAAAGAATCGAACTGATGGCGCCGCGAAACATTTTGCGGTTCACCTTTTGCGAAAAATCACGTGTCTTGGCCGCAAACACCTTGCCGCCGCCGCGCCAGATCGGGCTGCGAATCGTGCCAGCACGTGCGCGACCGGTGCCTTTTTGTTTAAACGGCTTACGGCCGCCACCGGATACCGCGGAACGTGTCTTCTGCGCCTTGGTGCCACTACGGCCACCGGCGAGATACGCGGTAACAACCTGGTGAACCAGCGATTCATTGAATGCGCGTCCGAATGCAACATCCGAAACCGATACGGTTGCGCTACGTTTTGCCTTGTGTACCTGAAGTTCCATTTTCACTCCTTAGGCACGGGCCTTGGTTGCCGGGCGAACGATGACATTGCCACCCTTCGATCCCGGTACAGCCCCTTTCACGAGCAATAAGTTGCGTTCGTTGTCCACGCGGACGACTTCAAGGCTCTGTGCGGTGCGGCGCACGTTACCCATGTGGCCAGACATTTTCTTGCCTTTAAACACACGACCCGGGGTCTGATTCTGACCGATGGATCCGGGTGCGCGATGCGACAACGAGTTGCCGTGCGTGGCATCCTGCATACTGAAGTTGTAACGCTTGACCGTGCCGGCAAACCCCTTACCAATGGAAATACCGGTGACATCGACTTTTTGGCCTGCCTCGAACTGATCCGCCTTGAGTTCAGCACCCACCTCTACGGTTTCGGTGTCTTCACTTAAGCGAAACTCCCACAGGCCGCGCCCTGCTTCCGTACCTGCTTTCTTGTAATGCCCCAGCATGGGAGCGGTAACGCGGGATAGGCGGCGCTTGCCGGTGGTGACTTGCAGCGCAGCGTAACCGTCCACTTCCACGGTTTTGACCTGAGTTACCCGGTTGGGCTCAACCTCGATCACCGTGACTGGGACAGAGACCCCGTCGTCAGAAAAAATACGCGTCATGCCACACTTGCGGCCGATTACGCCGATTGCCATCTTGCTTTTCCTCGTTCACCACATCGACTGCTTTTGGCCGATGCTGTTTGCCCACGGCCCTGCCAACCAGGTTGGCGGACTGAAGTCACCGAGCCTTTAAGCTCGCAGCCCGGAACGGAGAACACCCCGCGCCGGGCCGAAAAGAGCCGGAAATTATACCAATTTTTCCGGACTAATCAATCATTTATGGGAGATTTAGCTCCCTTTTTGTCT
>JAZFYH010000090.1:0-18383 GCA_036443475.1 Gammaproteobacteria bacterium
GTGCTATACAGCGAATTGGAGAAGCGACCCAGTGCTAAATTTTAAAGGCTGCATCGGCGCCGGTCTTTGACCGGCGTTTTTTATGGGTGATTGCTTCGTCTGGGCAAAACCTTACTATGACCGTACAATTTCCCCTGACGATTTCTACGGGTATTTTCAGAATGGAACGATTTCGCGATATCACCTTGCACGCACCCACCGGCAGTAAGTTGCGCTGCAAGGGCTGGGTGCAGGAAGCGGCACTGCGAATGTTGCTGAACAACCTAGATCCCGATGTCGCGGAGAATCCCAAGGAACTGGTGGTGTACGGCGGTATTGGCCGCGCCGCGCGGAATTGGGAGTGTTTTGACGCCATTGTGAAAACGTTAGAGCGTCTGGAAAACGATGAAACCTTGCTGATCCAGTCGGGTAAACCGGTTGGCGTATTCAAGACGACCGAGCAGGCACCGCGGGTGCTTATCGCCAATTCCAACCTGGTTGGCAACTGGGCCAATTGGGACCATTTCTTTGAACTGGATCGCAAGGGCCTGATGATGTTTGGGCAGATGACGGCGGGTTCATGGATTTACATTGGCTCGCAGGGCATCGTGCAGGGCACCTACGAAACCTTTGCTGAGGCTGTCCGGCAGCATTACCAAGGTAAAGCGGCAGGTAAATGGTTACTGACCGCAGGCCTGGGAGGCATGGGTGGCGCGCAGCCGCTGGCCGCCGTGTTTGCCGGACTGTCCTGCCTTGCAGTTGAGGTTGATCCTTCCAGAATCGAAAAAAGACTCGAAACCAAGTACCTGGACAAAAAATGCGAGTCGCTCGAGCAGGCACTGGAAATAATCAATGAGGCGGCGGAAAAGGGCGAGACAGTTTCTGTCGGTTTGCTTGGCAACGCGGCGGAAATATATCCACAAATTCTGGCAGGCTCACAATTACCCGACCTGGTTACTGACCAGACGTCAGCGCATGACCCGTTGAACGGTTACATTCCGACAGGTTATTCGCTGCAGTCCGCTGCCGATCTGCGCGAAAAAAATCCTCAGCAATACGTCAGCCTAGCCAAAAATTCCATGGCCGTGCAGGTACGTGCAATGCTCGGGTTTCAGGAAAAAGGCGTACCCACGTTCGATTATGGCAACAATATCCGCGCCATGGCGCAGGACGCAGGCGTAGAGAATGCGTTCGATTTCAAAGGGTTCGTGCCGTTGTATGTCCGGCCCCTGTTTTGCGAAGGCATTGGGCCATTTCGCTGGGTGGCCCTTTCCGGTGATCCGGAAGATATTTACAAAACCGATGAAAAAGCCAAGGAACTGTTCCCGGACAAGCCCGGACTTCTACGCTGGCTGGAAAACGCAAAGGCGCGCATCCAGTTCCAGGGTTTGCCATGCCGCATTTGCTGGCTGGGATACAAGGAACGTCACCTGCTTGGTCTCGCGTTCAATGCAATGGTTAGAAGCGGAGAGCTCAAAGCGCCAATTGTTATTGGTCGCGATCATCTTGACGCCGGCTCCGTTGCGTCACCAAATCGTGAAACAGAAGACATGCTCGATGGATCAGATGCCGTGGCTGACTGGCCAGTACTAAATGCGCTGCTTAACACGGCGAGTGGTGCATCCTGGGTCAGTTTTCACCATGGTGGTGGGGTAGGCATGGGCTACTCGTTACATGCCGGTGTGGTCATTGTTGCTGATGGGAGTGAGCGGGCCGAGCAGGCGCTTGCAAGGGTGTTGCTCAATGATCCCGGAACAGGCGTAATGCGTCACGCCGATGCGGGCTATGAACATGCCATGAACATTGCACGAGAACGCGGGCTTGATCTTCCTATGAGCGACAAATAGAAAAGTTTGATTCGATGTCAGAATTGAAGCGGATTGTTTCCAGGTAGAAGCTTCGCAAAATCTCCTCGCAGCAGCTCCTGTTTAATCGCCGCCATCTCTTTATCCAGTCGCCGATCCGCCGCTTGTGGTTCGACTGTCTTGCGTACTCGAGTCAATACCTTGTTAAGTTCCGGTGTGGTTGCCAGAGGTGCCTGCGCGTCAATGGCCGCTGCCGCAACCATTAGTTCAATACCAAGTATCTGCGCCGTATTTTCCGTCACCTGCAGCAATTTATGCCCAGCCCAGGGTGCCATGCTGACATGATCTTCCTGACCTGCTGACGTCGGCACGGTATCGACGGAAGCGGGGTGTGCAAGTGTCTTGTTCTCCGAACATAAGGCGGCGGCCGAAACGTGCGCAATCATAAATCCCGATTCAACCCCCGGGTTGGCAGCCAGAAACATTTGTAAACCGGGATTAACCATACGCAAAAGGAGATCAATACGACGTTCCGCAATGTTCGCAATTTCGCACACCGCGATAGTCATGAAATCGGCTACGAACGCCAGTGCTTCAGCGTGAAAGTTGCCACCGGATATAACACGTTCATCAAATATCAACGGGTTGTCGGTAACGCTATTGCATTCCCTGGCAAGTTGGCTGCTCGCGTGGTGCAGGGTGTCCCGCACGGCGCCCAGGACCTGCGGCATGCAACGCAGGGAATACGGGTCTTGTACC
Source organism: Gammaproteobacteria bacterium (assembly GCA_036443475.1). Taxonomy (GTDB): domain Bacteria; phylum Pseudomonadota; class Gammaproteobacteria; order Natronospirales; family JAZFYH01; genus JAZFYH01. The sequence continues at coordinate 2,544 of JAZFYH010000090.1, forward strand.
CTATTGCAATCGCCATGGCTTGAATGAATAGCGCTTTCCGTCAGTAAACTGCGAAATGCTGCAGCCACATCCTGTTGCCCTGTTAAATTACGCACCTCTTGCATGCGCGCGTCGAAGGGGCTGTAACTGCCGGCAAGACCTTCTGTGCTCAAAGCGCCTGAAACAATAGACGAAGCTAACAGGGTTTCACTGCGAAACAATCCTTCGATTGCCAATGCGGCGGAAAGCTGTGTGCCATTTAGTAATGCCAGCCCTTCCTTGGCTTGCAGTTCGACCGGTTCGAGGTCTGCAGCCGCAAGCACGTCCTTGCCCTTAAGCAGCCTGCCGTCCTTGCGTGCTTCGCCTTCTCCGATCAGAGCCAGCGCCAAGTGTGCGAGCGGGGCAAGATCGCCCGAAGCACCCACAGAGCCTTTACCGGGTATTACCGGCAGGATATTTGCGTTTAATAGTGCCAGCAGTGTGTCAACAATCTCTGGTCGTATGCCCGAATAACCCATGGCAAGGCTGTTGGCTTTGAGAATGATTACCCTGCAAACCAACTTATCCGATAAGGGTTCGCCGACCCCACAAGCGTGACTTCTGACCAGGTTGTATTGCAAATCGCGGACCTGTTCCGGTTCTATCCGTTTACCCGCAAGCGCACCGAATCCGGTGTTGATGCCGTAACAGATCTGTTTTTTATCGATAACCTTGCGAACGCATTCCACCGACGTCTGCATTTTCTGTCGCGCCTTGCCAGCCAGCGCCACTGAAACCGAATTTGCATCGAAAGCGCGCAAATCGTTTAGCCCCAAGGATTTGCCATCCAACTGTAAGACAGGCAGATTCATTGTCTTATTCCTTTTATATAGACGGCATCCGGGCGCAGGCCGCCTAGTTGATAAACTAGGAATTCCGGATCCGGAATATCCCAGATGGTGAAGTCGGCTTGCCTGCCTGCAGCAATCTGCCCAATTTCATTTTCCATGCCAAGACTGCGCGCCGCATTGCGTGTGACCCCGAACAGCGCCTCCGCAGGCGTAAGCCCGAACAGACTGCACGCCATGTGCATGGCTATCAGCAGGCTGGCAACCGGCGAAGAACCAGGATTTAGGTCGCTTGCCACGGCCATTGCAATGTCATTGTTGCGAAACTGTTGCACTGGTGGTTTTTGCGTTTCATTCAAAAAATAAAATGCACCGGGCAGCAGTACGGCAATGGTGCCACTTTTTTTCATGGCCGCAAAATCGGACTTGTTCGTGTACTCAAGATGATCACACGACAGCGCGCCCAGCCTTGCTGCGGCAGCCGTCGCACCCATGTTACTCAATTGGTCGGTGTGGGCACGCAGTTTGAATCCCAGCTGCAATGCCGCTTCGAATAGACGTTGCATGTCTGCGACATCAAACGCGATTTTCTCCACAAAGATGTCAACCGTATCAGCCAGCTTGCGTTCCCTGACAGCGGGCAGCATAAAATTAATTATTTCATCAAGGTATTGCCTGCGTTCCTCGCCCGGAGGGATTGTGTGTGCGCCCAGGAATGTAGTGACAATAGTTTGATCAGTCTCCAGCCCAAGTTGTTTTGCTGCTGCCAGCATTTTCAGCTCGTTTTCCAAATCGAGTCCGTAACCGCTCTTGATTTCGACCGTGGTCACACCCTCGAAGCACAGAGCCTGTAAGCGGGGTCGTGATTCATCAACCAACATTGATTCACTAGCGTCGCGAACGGCCTTTACGGTGGAAACGATGCCGCCACCGGAACGCGCAATATCCTCGTAACTTGAACCGGTCAACTTCTTAGCGTGTTCAGCCATTCGGTTTCCCGCGTATACGGCATGTGTGTGGCAGTCTATGAATCCGGGCAGTATGACTTTGCCAGCAGCATCGACTTCGTTTTTGGCGGGTTCTTCAACATCGAATCCGGCAAAACGTCCATGCTTGATGCCAAAGCTGGTTGATGGGTGGGGCTCAAGCCGACCGGACATGGTATAAATGCGTGCGTTTTTGATTGCCAGGTCCAGCATCTGGTGTGCCCTTCGCTATCACGGAATAATTTGCGACGATAGGTGGTTATGGAATCAGTGCTGCGTTTTCGCCACCTGCTAACACCGCAAGGCATGTTACACGACCATGCCCTGGTTGTAGATGCGGCAGGAAAGATACTCCGGGTTGAAAAGACCGATGGCCCTTGGGATGGCTACCTGGCCTTGCCGGGCATGCCCAACGCGCATAGTCATGCGTTCCAACGTGCCATGTCCGGGTTTGGCGAGAGGAAACAGGGAAGTGATTCGTTCTGGAGTTGGCGCGAAGCCATGTACAAGCTGGCCGCGGCAATCACGCCAGAACAGATGCAGGCTGTCGCCCGTCTCGCATTCATCGAAATGTTGTTGGCCGGTTACACACGTGTGGCAGAGTTTCACTACCTGCACCACATGCCGGATGCGAGCAGAGGCCAGGAGATGGCCGCTGCAGTTATCGAAGCGGCTGCGGATACAGGCATCGGACTGCGGTTTTTTCCCGTGTATTACTGTCAAGGAGGATTTGACCGTAAGACGGAAAGTAGCCAGACAAGGTTTGTGCATGAAAACACGGACACGTTTCTGAAATACATTGCGTCATTGCCTGATTGTGAATTAGGCATTGCACCGCATTCCCTACGCGCCGTACCCGCACATGCGTTGCAGGAACTAGTTGCTGGCGCGTCATCTATGTTGGGTCAGGATTGTCTCTTTCACATACACATTGCCGAGCAGCAGGTTGAGGTGGAACAGTGCTTGGCCGCAACGGGGAAACGACCTGTGCAGTTGTTGGCAGACTCAATTGAATTGTCATCGCGCTGGCATCTGGTACACGCCACTCATACCAATGAAACAGAATTGCAAATAATTTCCGGTTCGGGTGCCAGCGTAGTGTTGTGTCCGTTGACCGAAGCCAACCTTGGCGATGGACTTTTCGATGCCGTTTCATTTCGAAATAATGGGGGGACAATTTCCATAGGTACGGACAGCAATTGTCGCATCAGCGTGTTCGAGGAAATGCGCATGCTTGAATATAGCCAGCGGTTGAAAAACCGGCAGCGCGCACAATTGGCCGATGAATCCGGGCTGGGCAACGTGCTCTGGAAAATGCTTTCCAAGGGTGGCGCAACAGCATGCGGGTTTGCATGTGGTGCAATAATACCAGGCACATTTGCTGACTTGGTGGTCATTGATGAAACGGCGACAGAAAAACGTGGTCACCATGCGGAAAACCTGCTGGACGCGCTGGTAATAAACGGGGATTCAAATGACGTATCCGATGTGTACGTTTCAGGACAACGTATCGTTCACGCCGGCCAACATCCTCTACATACTGAAGCCGAAAACAGATTCGGTAGCGTCGTCAGGGACTTGTTTGCCTAAGGAAGATGTAATGCAAGCGTTTGAAATTCGTCTGGCTGAAGGGAGCGATACGCCGTTGCTGGTCAGTATTCCGCATACTGGAATATTTGTGCCGCAGAGTATTGCAGAAAGTTTCGCCTCTGACGCCATTCGGGCATTGCCCATGACAGATTGGCATCTGCATCACCTCTACGATTTCCTGCCGCGACTTGGTGTAACCACCATTCTTGCCAAGTACAGTCGTTTCGTCTGTGACCTGAATAGACCGCCGGTCGATCAACCCTTATATCCCGGCCGCTTTGAAACCGGATTGGTAGCCACGAAAACCTTTCAGGGAGAAGAGATCTACACGCAGCCGCCAGCGGCTGCAGAGATTGCGCAACGCCGGCAACAAGTCCACGAGCCCTATCATGCAGCGCTGACCCAGCAACTTGCGCGCATTGTGGCCAAATTTGGCCGGGCGGTACTGGTCGACGCACACAGCGTCGCGTCGCAGGCAAGCTTGGTGCATCCAGTGCTTGAGGACGATATTTACCTTGGAGATCGAGACGGCACCAGTTGCGATGCATCGTTGACCGACTTCCTGCATAATGCGTTCCGCGAAAATGGGCTGTGTGTGGCCCGTAACGCACCGTACAAGGGCGGCTACATTACGCAGCACTATGGTCACATGGCCAACGTGGATGCCATCCAAATCGAAATGTGCCAGCGGGTTTATATGGACGAAGCGGATCCAGCTACCGCGCTGGAGCTGCCGCAATTCGATAACACGCGGCAACTACTCAGAAAAATCTTTACTGGCCTGGCAGCACATGCAGCTGCCTGAATCGTACTGGGAGCACCATGGCAATCAAGCAATTCGAACTGGTCTTGAGCGGCGGTGAAATGATTACGCCACGGGTCAGGGAACTGGTATTTGACCCACCATCCGGTGATGACTTCAAATTTGTAGCAGGGCAATTCGTCACGCTGCATCTGGAACACCCCGAAAAATTATTACGCCGCAGCTACAGCATTGCCACCATACCGAATGGTGATCCGTCTATTCGCGTGGCGGTTGCCGAGGTCGAAGGCGGTCGCGCAACCGGCATATTATTCACGCTGCAACCGGGTGAATCGGTACATGCCAGTGGACCTTTTGGCCGCTTCGTCTTGCGCGACGACAACCAGCCGCGTTACCTGCTGGTTGCAACTGGAACCGGAGTGACACCCTACCGCGCGTTTTTACCGGAATTGGAGCGCCGGCTTTCAGAACATTCCTGCACAGTGGAATTGCTACTGGGCGTCAGGCGGCGCGAAGAATTATTGTACGTGGACGATTTTCTTACCATGACTAAAAAATTTCCAGACACCTTCCGGTTTCATGTGGCCTACAGTCGTAAACTTCCGGAAGATGCGCAACCCTGGGAACACAAAGGCTATGTTCAGTCCTTGCTTGCAGATCTTGAAGCTGATGCGATGCAAGACATTGCCTATCTTTGTGGCAACCCGGAAATGATTGATGAGGCGGCGACGTATTTTGCCTCGTTGGAGTTTCCCGTGGCAAATGTTCGACGCGAAAAATACATTTCATCGAATTAAACGTTACAAATTATTTAAACGCAGCAGAGCTATGAAATGTTTCAAGTATCCAGCTTCTTGTACTTGATGCGGTGCGGCTGGTCAGCATCGGTACCAAGGCGACGTTTGCGGTCCGCTTCGTAATCGGCGTAATTGCCTTCGAACCAAACGGTCTTGCTGTCGCCTTCAAAGGCAAGAATGTGCGTCGCGATGCGATCAAGAAACCAGCGATCATGGGAAATAACTACGGCACACCCGGGAAAATCCAACAGGGCCTCTTCCAGTGCGCGCAGCGTTTCTACATCCAGGTCGTTGGTCGGCTCGTCAAGTAATAACAGGTTGCCGCCGTCGCGTAAGAGTTTTGCGAGATGTACGCGGTTGCGTTCGCCGCCGGATAACTGGTGCACGAATTTCTGCTGTTCCGGGCCACGGAAATTGAATCGCCCCACGTACGCACGCGAAGGCGTCTGGTAGTTGCCCACTTCAATCAGGTCTTGACCGCCAGAAATTTCCTGCCACACAGTATTTTGCGGATCAAGCGAATCCCGACTTTGATCGACATAGGCAATCTTCACCGTTTCACCAATGCGCAGATTGCCGGCATCCGGTTTTTCCTGGCCGACCAACATATGAAACATCGTGGTTTTACCCGCGCCGTTGGGGCCGATTACGCCGACGATACCGCCACGCGGCAGATTGAAACTCAGGTCATCGACCAGTACACGCTCATCAAATGCTTTGCGAAGACCCTTCGCCTCGATAACCAGGTCGCCTAGCCGTGGCCCCGGCGGGATGTAAAGTTCCTTGGTTTCGTTGCGTTGCTGGTTTTCTTTGGAAGCAAGTTCTTCGAATCGTGCGACACGCGCCTTGCTTTTCGCGTGACGGCCCTTGGGGTTGCTACGCACCCATTCCAGTTCGGCTTGCATGGCTTTACGGCGCGCAGTTTCTTGCTTGCCCTCGACTTGCAGCCGCTGTTCTTTTTGTTCTAGCCAAGTTGAGTAATTGCCTTCCCAGGGAATCCCGTAGCCGCGGTCCAATTCCAATATCCATCCGGCGACATTGTCCAGAAAATAACGATCGTGGGTAACAGCGATCACGGTACCCGAATATTGTTCCAGGAATCGTTCCAGCCAGGCAACGGATTCAGTATCCAGATGATTGGTCGGCTCATCAAGCAAAAGCATATCCGGTTTTGACAGCAGTAGGCGGCACAATGCAACACGACGGCGTTCACCACCGGAAATTTTGGTTACGTCGGCTTCCCAGTCGGGTAAGCGTAATGCATCCGCTGCAACTTCCAGAGTACGTTCAATTTCCCAGCCATTAGCTGCGTCAATAGCGTCCTGCAGCTTGGCCTGTTCGGCCATGAGTGCGTCGAAGTCGGCATTGTCATCGCCAAACTGCATACTGACTTCGTTGAATCGGTCCAGCAAAGCCTTGGTTTCACCCAGGCCTTCTTCAACATTGCCGCGCACGTTTTTGGTTTCATCCAATGCGGGTTCCTGTGGCAAGTAACCAATCCGGATGCCTGGCATTGGTTGCGCTTCGCCGTCAAATTCTTTGTCTTCGCCCGCCATAATGCGTAATAAGCTGGATTTACCAGAGCCGTTAAGGCCCAGTACGCCTATCTTGGCGCCTGGAAAGAAGTGCAGGGAGATGTCACGAAGAATTTCACGCTTGGGGGGCACCAGCTTGCCAACCTGGTTCATTGAATAAACGTATTGCGCCATGTGTGAGAATCCTATTTTGTCGGCCGCGAATTATCCGGAAAATCCGGTGATTATTCCAGTTTGGTGAAAACCCTAATGGGTAGCACAAGTTTGCTTAAACCCCTAGCGAGAAGCACAAGTTTGCTTAAACCCCTAGCGAGAAGCACAAGTGTGCTTAAACCCTCGGAGTGCATGGTACTCGGCAATAGTTCTGGTAAGCTGACGCAGGGTTCAATGGGTCAGTCAAACTATGGGCGACGCGAATATCCTTGCGGTTTACCTAGGCGACGAACTGGCAAAGTACGGGTTCGGAGACGGTCACCCGTTTGGTCCGGACCGGCAGGCAGCGTTTATTGCCGAGTTTGAATCACGTGAATTGCACACACGTTGCCAATTGCTTGACCCAGTGGCGGTTGATACCAAGGTATTAGAGTGTTTCCACACCGCCGCCTATCTCGCGTTTGTGGAAGAGCGTTGTGCAACAGGAACAGGATATCTGGACGCTGGCGACACACCAGCACTTTGCGGAATCAACGAAGCTGGCAGGTTTGTTGTCGGCAGTGTGCTTGATGCGGCTCGACGTATCATGCACGGCGAATTCAGGCGCGCAATGGTGCCAATTGCAGGCTTACATCACGCAGGACGCGAGTATGCCGCCGGTTTTTGCATTTACAACGATTGCGGCGTGTTGATAGAAACCCTGCGCCGTGAACATGGTCTGCAACGCATTGCCTACATAGATATTGATGCGCACCATGGTGATGGTGTGTTTTATGCGTTCGAAGACGATGCCAACTTGATTATCGTCGATTTACATGAAGACGGGCGGTTCCTGTATCCCGGAACCGGTTTCGCGACTGAAACAGGCAAAGGCACTGCAACAGGAACCAAGCTGAATATTGCAATGCCGCCTGGCGCCGAGGACGACGAGTTCTTGCGTGTTTGGCCGCAGGTGGAAGAAATTGTCGCGGCTGCAGAACCCGAGTTCATACTCTTGCAATGCGGTGCAGACAGCTTGGCCAATGATCCCATCACGCATTTGCGCTACACGGAGGCGTCGCATGGCCATGCCGCTCGTCGCTTGTCAGAGCTGGCGGACGGGATTTGTGACGGTCGCATGATTGCCATGGGAGGAGGTGGATACAACCGCCGCAATTTAGCTCTGGCCTGGACGGCAGTGGTAGAAAACATGCTTTAGACTGGTCGTTTCGGCTGTGCCCCTGCTGACCTTGCGTTACAATTATCATCCGTTTGGCGTTCCGATTGGCCCTTTAACAACCCATCCCACGGAGATTCCCATGTTCAGCCCGGAAATGCGCATTGCCGGTTTTGACGATGAGCTTTTTACCGCCATGCAGAACGAAAACCGACGTCAGGAAGAACATATTGAACTGATCGCGTCGGAAAACTATGCCAGTCCCCGGGTACTTGAAGCGCAAGGTTCGGTGCTGACCAACAAATACGCTGAAGGGTATCCGGCCAAGCGCTATTACGGCGGTTGTGAATTCGTGGATGTTGCCGAACAACTTGCTATTGATCGGGTCAAGAAATTGTTCAATGCGGACTACGCCAACGTGCAACCGCATTCGGGTTCACAGGCCAATGCCGCTGTCTATTTCGCACTGATGCAGGCGGGTGACACACTGCTTGGCATGAGCCTGGATCATGGCGGGCACCTGACCCATGGCGCGAAACCGAATCTTTCCGGTAAGGTATTCAACGCGGTTCAGTACGGAGTCGATGACAACGGCATTGTTGATTACGATCAGGTTGAAGCTCTAGCCAAGAAACATGAACCGAAGGTCATCATTGCCGGTTTTTCAGCGTATTCGCGCGTTATGGACTGGCAACGGTTTCGTGACATTGCCGATTCGGTGGGCGCCTACCTGGTTGCAGACATGGCGCATGTTGCCGGATTGATTGCCGTTGGCGTGTATCCGAGCCCAGTACAGATCGCCGATGTAACAACTAGCACCACGCACAAAACATTACGTGGTCCACGTGGCGGAATCATTCTAGCGCGCAAGAACGACGAACTCGAAAAGAAACTAAACTCACTGGTTTTTCCTGGAACTCAGGGTGGTCCGTTGATGCATGTGATTGCCGCGAAGGCTGTTGCCTTTCTCGAGGCCCTGAGTCCGGAGTTCAAGGAATATCAGCAACGCGTGGTCGAGAATGCACAGGCAATGTCAGCCGTGCTTACGGAACGGGGCTACAAGATCGTTTCTGGCGGTACAGACAGTCACCTGTTCCTCGTCGACCTGATCGCCAAGGACGTCACCGGCAAGGATGCGGATGCAGCCCTGGGACGTGCGAATATTACCGTGAACAAAAATACCGTACCCAACGATCCACGGTCTCCTTTTGTGACCAGTGGTTTGCGCATGGGAACCCCTGCGGTTACGACTCGCGGGTTTGATGTTGACGAGGTCAAGGAACTGGCCGGCTGGATTGCGGATGTGCTGGATGATCTGGGTAACGACGCGGTCATCAACAGTACGCGCCAGAAAGTGCTGGATATCTGTAAACGATTTCCAGTCTACCAGTTCGAATAACAACATAGTTCCGGGAAACTGGCATGCATTGTCCATTCTGTGGCAACGAGGAAACCAAAGTCGTCGATTCGCGTCTTGCGGGCGAAGGATCGCAGGTGCGCCGCCGGCGGGAATGCCTGAGTTGTGCAGAACGCTTTACGACTTTCGAAAGCCCGGAACTCGTATTGCCACACCTTATAAAACGTGATGAGTCGCGTGTGCCTTACGATGCTGCGAAGTTACGAACCAGTTTCCTGCGCGCGCTTGAAAAACGTCCCGTATCTACGGAAGTAGTCGATGCCTCAATGGCGCGAATCGAACACCGCTTGCACACAGTGGGTGAACGCGAGCTGCCATCGCGCCAGATCGGCGAGTGGGTAATGGAGGAATTGCGCAACATCGATCAAGTGGCTTACGTGAGGTACGCGTCAGTGTACCGTTCATTCCAGGACGTGAATGCATTCCGGGAAGAAATAGACAGGCTGCAGCAGAAACCAGAGGGCCAGAGCGAAGTGGAACGCAACCAAATGTCATTACTTAACGAAGATTAAGACAAATTGTATGTTTTCTCGCACAGACCATGAAATGATGGCGCGCGCCCTGCGACTTGCTGAGCGGGGCCGTTTCAGCGCCCATCCCAATCCTCGAGTTGGCTGTGTTATTGCCCGAAACGACAAGTTGTTAGCAGAAGGCTGGCACGTACGTACCGGAGAGGCCCACGCCGAAATCAACGCCTTAAACTCTGTGGGCAACGCGGAGGGCGCAACCGTTTACGTCACGTTTGAACCCTGCGCCCACCGTGGACGGACCGCACCCTGCGTGGACGCATTAGTCAGTGCAAGTCTGTCGCGCGTCGTAGTCGCCATGCGTGACCCCAATCCTCTGGTCGCAGGTAAGGGCATTACCGTTTTGCGGCAGGCAGGAATTACGGTAGAGGAGGGTCTGCTTACCGACGACGCAGCCGCCATTAACGCGGGGTTCATCAAAAGAATGACATTGAAGCGACCGCGAGTAATGCTGAAAATCGCCATCAGTATTGACGGACGAACGTCGCTTGCGGATGGCAGTAGTCAATGGATAACCGGCGACGCCGCGCGCGAAGATGCGCACCGTTTGCGCGCCGAGTGTGGTGCCGTATTAACAGGATGTGGCACGGTTATCAAAGACAACCCATCATTGAATGTCCGGCTTCCCGGTGACTGGATACAACCAGTGCGTGTAATCGTTGACAGCAGGCTTTCGGTATCAGTCCAGGCAAAATTGTTCGAATTGCCGGGGCAAACCATTATTTTCACCACCGGCACTGCCAATATGAAACAAAAGGCATTGCTACAGAACAACCAGGTTGACGTTCAAACTGTAAAAGAAGTTGAAGGGAGGTGTGACCTGAACGCGGTGCTTCAGGTTCTTGGCGAGCGGGAGATCAATGATCTTCTGGTGGAAGCCGGACCAACGCTGGCGGGCGCCCTGTTGCAACAGAAGCTCGTTGACGAGTGCGTTGTGTACATCGCGCCGCACCTGCTTGGCAACAAGGCCAACCCCTTGGCATTGTTGCCGTCTCTCGGCTGCATGGAGGACCGCCTGAAATTTTATTTCACTGACATACGACGTGTTGGTGGCGATCTGCGAATTCAAATGAGTCCGTGCACCTGATGTTTACCGGAATTGTACAAGCTGTTGGCAAAGTGGAATCGCTACAATCCTTGCGTGGTGACCTGAGACTCGCGGTCGATACCGGTAAATTGGCAGCTGTTCTGAAAGAAGGAGATAGTATTGCCGTAAATGGCGTGTGTCTAACCGCGACCAAAGTGACGGAAATCGGATTCGTAACCGATGTATCCACGGAAACCTTGTCGCTGACTACGCTGGGTAGCCTGCGGGAAAATACTTCGGTTAATCTGGAATCTGCGCTGACGACGACCACGCCACTCGGTGGGCACATAATGAGTGGTCACGTAGATGGCATTGGTGAGATTGTGGGCATGGATAACGATGCACGATCAGTCCAGTTCGAGTTTGCGGTGCCAGAGAGTATTGTCAGATACATGGCAAAGAAAGGGTCGGTGGCGATTGATGGCGTCAGTCTGACCGTCAACAGTGTAACCAACAACAAAATCGCAGTGAATATCTTGCCGCACACAATTAAGAACACGGTTTTTACGGAATATGCCCTGGGACGGCAAGTAAACATTGAAGTCGATATGATTGCCCGATACCTGGAAAGACTTGCTGACACGGGTTCACTGGGAGAAGGGGTTACCTGGGAAAAGTTACGCAACCACGGATTCATTAACCAAGACGGAAATTCATGACCGGCACAAATACAATTGAGGAAATCCTGGAAGACATTCATCAGGGCAAGATGGTCATCATGATGGATGATGAGGATCGCGAGAACGAAGGCGACCTGATCATGGCGGCAGAAAAAGTCACACCCGAGGCCGTGGCTTTCATCGTTCGGCATACCAGTGGAATTATCTGCATGCCAATGCTTGCAGAACGTTTACAAGAACTGCACTTGCCGCAGATGGTTCCCGACAATACCGACACACACCGCACGGCGTTCACGATATCAGTCGATTACCGGCATGGCACAACAACCGGAATTTCTGCTCAGGATCGTACGCATACTATTCGCGCCCTTGCAGATCTCAAGTCCCGGTCGCAGGACTTTGCGCGACCAGGGCATATATTTCCCCTGCGCTACGCCGAAGGCGGAGTACTCTGCAGGGCAGGTCATACCGAAGCAGCAGTCGATCTTGCTGTGCTTGCAGGTCTGAACATGCCTGCAGGAATTGTTTGCGAAATTGTCAATGATGATGGCTCTGTTAAAAGGGGCCCGCAGCTTGCCCAATTTGCGGTGGAAAACAATCTTAAGATCGGCACCATTGCCGATCTGATTCGCTACCGCATGGAAAAGGAAAAAACGGTAGAGCGTTTATCGTCTCAAAAAATCCAAACCGAATTTGGGGAATTTGAGGCTTTTTCATTTAATGACCGCATCGAGAATACAGTGCATTTCGCGTTGGTCGCGGGAAAGATTTCTGAAAATTCACCAACGCTAGTTCGCGTGCACGTGCAAAGTACATTAAGTGATGTACTGGGAATCAACTGGGAAACCTTGGGCTGGCCATTGCGTGATGCCATGCGACGCATTGCAAAAGAAGGTGGCGTGCTCATCCTGCTGCGCGTAAAGGAAACAACGGAAGAACTGACCCAGTTGTTTGATACCCAAGGCGAATCTCGAACTCCGAGCGACGCGGAAGACAAACGAGAAAATGGCGTTACGGTATTGCGAACCTACGGTGTGGGCGCACAAATTCTTACCGACCTGGGCGTATGCAAAATGCGGGTTCTCTCTGCGCCCATGCGCATGCATGGTATTTCCGGGTTTGGGCTGGAAGTGGTCGAATACGTGGAGTGATGATTGCGAGTATCTTCGGAACATGAGTGAAATAAAAATCATTGAAGGCAAGAGCAAAGTACGGGATACGCGCGTGGCAATCGTTGCGGCGCGATTCAACAATCTTATCGTGGATGGCCTGTTGCGCGGTGCACTGGAGGCTTTACGGGATGCTGGACTACACAATAACGATATTCACCAGGTGCATGTACCTGGTGCATTTGAAATTCCGCTGACTGTAAAGAGATTGGCGGCGTCGGGAGACTACGATGCGATTATTGCGTTGGGTGCCGTAATCCGTGGCGATACAGCGCATTTTAAGTTTGTAGCGGGCGAATGTGCGGGCGGATTGATGCAGGCTATGCTAAATACCGGGGTACCGGTAAGTTTTGGTGTCTTGACTGCCGAAACCACGGAACAGGCGCTGTTGCGCTCGGCGGATGATGGCAGCAACAAAGGCAGAGAGGCTGCCCTGGCTGCGATCGAAATGCTTACCTTGCTGCGCGAACTACCATGAACAACAAAGTAGGAAAATCGCGGAAGCGCGGTTACATCGAACGCAGTCGCGCAAGGCGTATTGCCTTGCAGGCGACTTACCAGTGGCTGATGACCGGCGATGATCCAGAGGTCATTGCACAACAATATCTTCACAACGGAGAAAATGGAAACTTTGACCGGAACTATTTCACGAATCTTTTTGTCGACGCAATAAATGCGCAACACGAGATTTTTTCCACTGTGGATGCCTGGCTTGACCGGCCATTGGCGCAGATTGATCCGGTCGAAAAATCAGTTCTGCAAATTTCCTGTTTCGAAATGAAGCATCGTAAGGATGTGCCGTACAAAGTAATCATCAATGAAGCAGTTGAATTGACCAAGACATTTGGTGCCGAGGAAAGTCACAAGTACATCAATGCAGTCATGGACAAGGCTGCAGTCGCCTGGCGGCGTGAGGAAGTGCAAGCCGGCAGCAAGTGAACTCCGGGAATGCAGTCTATCCATGGCCAGTGAATTTGACATCATACGTCGTAACTTCGAACGGAAAATCTCTGACAGTGAGGTGTTGTTGGGCATTGGTGACGATGCGGCAATAATACGGTTTCCGCCTAACGGTAACCTTGTTGTTGCGACGGATCTACTGGTGGCAGGTAGACATTTTCCGGTGAACACACCGGCAAGAGCCATTGGACACCGCGTGTTGGCAGTGAACCTGAGTGATATGGCCGCAATGTCCGCTATACCTCGCTGGGCGGTATTGCAACTATCAATTCCCGAGCATGACCAGGCATGGCTCAGCGATTTTTCCGACGGGTTGTTTTCACTGGCCGACCGTTTCGGGGTGACATTGGTGGGAGGCGATACGGTCTGTGGACCTTTGACTGCGGGAATAACCGTACTCGGTGAAACAAATCAACCGGTCACCCGTTCTGGCGCGCGGCAGGGTGATGTCATTTGCGTATCGGGAACCGTTGGCGACGCATTCCTAGGTCTGCAGGTTGCACAAGACCGTTTGCCAGCCAAGGCGTTTGTACGCGCAAAAGACCGATTTCTTTATCCTGAACCGAGGATTCAGTTGGGAATTGCGCTGGCTACGATCGCGACAGCCATGATCGATACTTCAGATGGATTACTCGCTGATCTTGAAAAACTGCTCGCAAGTTCAGGTGTCGGGGCAGATGTGGAGATCAACGCCGTGCCATTTTCAGCGGAAGCCGAATCTGCCCTGAATAACGGAATTGAGAAAAATCGATTACTGAATAGCGGTGACGACTACGAACTGTGCTTCACCCTGCACGAGGACAACCTTGAGTCGGTATTCGCAATCTCTTCGGATCTTGGAGTAGCCATCACGCCGATCGGTAAAATCGTGACAGGTGATTCCTTAGTGTGTACAGATAATGGGAAACCCTGGGCGTTTGAATCTGGGGGATTTGACCATTTCGGCGGTACGACCCATGTCTCAAAACGGTGACGCACGCCGCGTTTTACGGGATCCGATTCTTTTTCTGGCTTTCGGTCTTGGTAGCGGGCTGGTGCCTCGCATGCCGGGTACGGCCGGGAGTTTAGCCGGGTTGCTGCTATTCCTACCCATGTTCGCCTTACCATTTGGTGGTCGGTTACTTCTGGTCGCCGCGCTCTGCCTGGTGGGCATCGTACTTTGTGGCGTTGCTGCCCGGCGACTGAATACACACGATCACCCCGGTATTGTCTGGGATGAATTTTGTGGCATGTGGCTGACATTGCTTGTAGTACCGGCCGACGTATTCTGGATACTCGGCGCATTCGGGCTGTTCAGGTTGTTTGATATCTGGAAACCCTGGCCAATTCGGTATTTGGACAAGAATGTACCTGGTGGACTCGGCATCATGCTGGATGACATTATTGCCGCACTTTACGCGGCTACAATTTTGCTTGTTGCGATGTTTTTGATCTGAGATTCGGGAAATAATGAAAATTCCGGGGAAACTGGGCAAGTACGTCATTACAAAGGAACTGGGTCGCGGCGCGACGGGAATCGTGTACCTCTGTCATGATCCCTATCATGGGCGAGACGTCGCTCTTAAACTTTACATTGATGATAAGAATCAATCTGAAGAAAAGCGCAAGATGCGCAAGCGCCTGTTCTTCAACGAAGCGCACATGGTCGGCATGTTGTCACATCCGAATATTCTGCCGATCTACGACGCAGGTGAGCAGGATGGTCAGTGTTACGTAGTAATGGAGTACGTGCGTGGGGCGCAGCCATTGAGCGCTTTTTGCAAACCGGAAAATCTGTTACCCATTCGCAAAGCTATAGAAACGGCGTTCAAGTGTGCCAGGGCGCTCGAGTACTCGCACCGCAAAGGCGTGATACACCGTGATATCAAGCCGAGCAATATACTCATCAACGCGGAAAACGATGTCCGTATCGTGGACTTTGGTATTGCCCAGAGCCCGGTTTCGGAATTGTCAACGCTTTCTGGACTTATCGGTTCACCCGCATATATGGCACCAGAACAAGTCAAGGAGGACCGGGTCAGCAATCAATCCGATATTTATTCGTTAGGCGTAGTCATGTACGAATTACTCACTGGCAAACGGCCGTTTTATGGGGAAAATCTGTCACGCCTGGTACACCAGATCATCAATGCAACACCCATTCCGCTGAATCGGCTGCGTGCCGATGCACCGGAATTGCTCGAAAAAGTTGTTGCCAAGGCAATAAATAAGGACACGGCAAAGCGATACAAGAATTGCCTGGAACTGAGTGTGGATCTTACCCATGCGTTCAAC
>JAZFYH010000091.1:0-15682 GCA_036443475.1 Gammaproteobacteria bacterium
AAAGACTATGGGAAAAAGGCGTTAATCAGTCCTGCTGCTCAATTTCCCGAACGTGGTCTTGGTTATCAAAGTGAATGGTCACGCGTTTAACTGCGTAGAGTTTCTGGCGGCGAGAATCCAGGGAATAAGTATAGTCCCAACGGTCCGTATTAAACGGGTCATTGACCATTGGGGTGCCGAGCGCGAAAGCAACCTGTTCGCGAGTCATGCCCAGTTCCACAAGGTTGATTTTCTCTTCATTGAGAAAGTTGCCTTGTTGAATATCCTGTTGGTAAACGATTGCGCAGCCGTTCAGTGTACCAACCAGCAGAAATAGTCCTAAAAGTGATTTCATTCCGTTTAATACCTTGCCATGTCGAGCAGGAGCGCGATAATACAGTAATCTGCTTCCTGTTGACTAGCCTAGGAAACCCATGGAAAAACAGGACATCCGCAAGGCCGGCCTCAAGATAACGCTACCGCGCATCAAGATTCTCGAGATTCTTGAAAATAAATCACTACGGCACATGAGCGCGGAAGACATGTACAAGGCGCTGCTTGAATCCGGAGAAGACATTGGCTTGGCAACCGTGTACAGGGTACTCACCCAATTCGAGAGCGCTGGCCTGGTTACCCGCCATCACTTTGAAGGCGGTCATTCAGTGTTTGAGTTGAACGAAGGTGACCACCACGACCATATTTTGTGCGTCAAATGTGGCAAGGTTGATGAATTTGTTGATGAGGTGATTGAGGAGCGGCAGATACATATCGCCAAGAAAGCCGGTTACGAAATGACCGATCACTCTCTTTACATCTACGGAATCTGTAGGAACTGCCAAAAATAGATCTGATCGCTGCCGCTGGTGTCAGGCAACCTTGTCAGCACTCTGAATCATTTCTCTGGCATGTTCGCGCGTGGTTTCGGTGATTTTAACGCCCCCAAGCATACGCGCCAGTTCTTCAACGCGTTCTTCCTTATTCAGCAATCGTATTCGTGTTGTCGTTGTTTTCTGACGCAAGTCCTTGCTGACCAGGAAATGATGATGTGCGTGTGAAGCGACTTGCGGCAGGTGGGTAACGCACAATACCTGGCATCCTTCGGCCACGTTTCTCAGCCTTCTACCAACCAGTTCCGCAACGCCGCCACCGACACCTGCGTCGACTTCGTCGAATATCATGGTGTATTGCGAAGAGGAACCGGAAGTAATGACCTGTATGGCCAAGCTGATTCGGGACAGTTCGCCCCCCGAGGCAATCTTCCGCAAGGGTTTCATTACCTGCCCGGGATTAGGTTGAACCTGAAACTCGACTTTGTCTCGACCCTGCGCAGAAAATTCGGAATCCAAAGTGTCGATTTCAATATCGAATTTACCACCTTGCATGCCTAGTTTTTGCATTGTTGCGCTAATATTGCTTGATAACTTCTTTGCTGTCTTTTTTCTCGCGCTGGACAGCTTACTCGCCACATCACTGAATTTTTGTGCGAGATCTTCTACGTTTGCTTCAAGTTGCTCTATCCGTTCCCCGGCGTTTTCAAGATTATCGAGTTCTTGGCGTAACCTTTCCACGATAGTCGGCATCTCTTCGGATGTTGTTCGATGTTTTCGCGCGAGCTGCTGCAGCGTAGAGATTCGATTTTCCACCCAATCGCGTCGTTCCGGATCCAGGTTGAAACTGTCGACGTAGTTACGAAGATTGTCCGCGCCTTCAGTCAGGTTGATTAGCGCAGTTTCAAAAAGGTTACAGGTTTCCACAAGCTGGGTGTCACGTTCTGCTGCATTGCGTAGTTGGTCCAGTGCGCTACTAAGCAAGTTGTAGGCCGTAGTCTGTTCGTTGTCATAGGTTGACTGCAGCGCTTGTTGTGTGCACTCGAGTAACTTGTTAGCGTGCAGGAACCTTTGGTGCTCGCTTTCTAGCGTGGCACTTTCATTTTCCTGCAAGTTGAAATCATCGAGTTCGCCAACCTGATAGCGCAACAGGTCGAGTCGTGCATCACGGTCTGCCTGGGCCTCACGTAAGTTTTCGAGCTGAGTATGCTGAATTTTCCATTCGGCATGGTATTCACCGACCCTTTCCAGCAAGTTGTTGTGATTGCCGAAATTGTCGAGCAGGTTGAGTTGCTCAGGGCGGCGCAGTAGTGACTGATGTTCATGCTGGCCATGAATATCCACCAGTTGTTCACTAAGTTCTCGCAACAACTGCATCGTTGCGCTTCTGCCATTCAGGTATCCCCGTGATCGGCCTTCTGCAGTAACGACGCGGCGTACTATGCACGCGTCGTCATCATCCAGGTCGCGTTCTTCCAACCATTGCCGTACTTTCGGTAGGGCATCCAGCAAAAACTCTGCAGTTATCTCCGCCTTATCGCAGCCCGTACGGACCACGCTCGTATCGGCGCGGTCACCCAACACCATGTTCAGCGCGTCCAGCAGTATCGACTTGCCTGCGCCCGTTTCGCCAGTCAGCACGGTAAAACCGGTATCAAGCGAAAACTCCAGTTTTTCAATAATCGCGAAGTTGCGAATGCTCAAAAGACTCAACATTGGCTATGCGTGCTAGCGGTCAATATTATCTTCCTTGTCGTGACCCCAACGCAGCTTATTGCGCAGCAGTTTGAAGTAGTCATGATCGTCCGGGTGGAGCAGGGTTACGAACTGTTCGCTGCGCCTGATTCGGACCTTGTCACCAGTTTTAACTTCCGAAATGCGCTGGCCATCAAACACCAGTTGGGCGGGACTTCCTGCATCCCTTGTTAAACACAAATCGATGCAACTGCTGTTATCGATGACAATTGGCCGATCGGACAGGGTATGCGGACATATTGGGACCAGAACCAGTGCAGACAGGCCGGGATGAAGAATTGGGCCACCTCCAGACAATGCGTAAGCTGTGGAGCCTGTCGGTGTGGAAACGATTATCCCGTCCGCTCTGTGCGCACACACGAAAGAATCATTGATAAAACTATCGAACTCTATCATGCGCCCACCTTCGCTCTTTTGCAGCACTACATCATTTAATGCCATGTCGCTGTACACGGATTTGCCGTTCCGAAGGATATCTGCAGATAACGGGAAACGGTGTTCTTCTATGCAATGTCCCGTCAATATTCGCTCAAGCATAGGCGCCAACTTGTTCCCTGGAATATCGGCGAGGAAACCCAATCGTCCTGCATTGATTCCCACCAGAGGAATGGTTTTTTCCTTAGTGAGATGGGCGGCCTGCAGCATAGTGCCATCTCCTCCAACCACGATTATCAGGTCAACCTTGTCGGCCAACATTTCGCGTGGGCACTTCTCAATGCTCTGAGCCGGCAGGGAAGCATCGGTATCGTCGGGCACCAGAATGTCCACCTTATGCGATACAAGTGTGGCCACCAGTGCGTCCAGAGTAGACGCGATCCGGGTTTCACCGTGCTTGATCAGCACGCCAACGCGTTTTACAGGCTGATTCATTATGCTGAGTATGGTAGCAGAACCTTACGCTTCCCTTGACACGCCGGCGCAGCTCTCGATAATTCACGTAGCGCTCCAAATAATCGAGTGCTAATGAGAAGGACAAAGGTTATTGCATGGCTCGTCGTCAAGACAGTTCGGGGATGAACGATCGATCGAGGTACATACTCAAGGTGCTGGTCGAACGCTATATTCGCGATGGTGAACCTGTAGGGTCCCGCACATTGTCACGTGAATCCGGACTCGATCTCAGTCCGGCCACCATTCGTTACATCATGGCCGATCTTGAAGAACTGGAGATGGTGCGCTCGCCACACACCTCGGCCGGGCGAGTTCCTACCGCAAAAGGTTATCGGTTGTTCGTCGATTCGCTTTTAACAGTGCAGCCACTGGACAGAAACGATATCCGCTTGATCGAACAAGGAATGCAGGCGCGGGATGACTCGCCGCAGAAAATTCTCAATTCGGCCTCCAGTCTGGTGTCCAGCGTCACCCAGCTGGCAGGACTGGTGTCTGTACCCAAGCAGGATTACGCGCATTGGCGTCAAATTGAGTTTCTTCCACTTTCTGATAGCCGGGTGTTGGCCATCCTCGTGATCAATGAAAAAGACGTGCAAAACCGGATTCTGCATCTGGATCGGACCTACACAGAATCTGAACTGACGCAGGCGGCCAATTATCTCAATAAGCACTTTGCGGGGCTAAACCTGAGCCAGGTAAGGGATGCCTTATTGGCCGAGATGCGTGATGCACGCGAGACCATGAACCAGATGATGATTGCCGCCATCAGCATGGCGGAACAGGTGTTTGATGTGGATGACGAGGATGGGTTTTTTCTGGCCGGCCAGACAAACCTGATGGGGTTTGCCGAATTGTCTGACGTCGATAAGTTGCGACGCCTGTTTGAAGCGTTCGGTCACAAGCGTGACATATTGCACTTGCTCGATCAGTGCATTGCGGCGGAAGGTGTCCAGATTTTTATTGGAGAGGAGTCCGGTTACCAGTTGCTCGATGAAGTGTCGATTGTGACGGCGCCTTACGAGGTCGATGGCGAGTTGTTGGGCGTGTTGGGAGTCATCGGGCCGACCCGAATGGCCTACGAGAGGGTTATACCCATTGTCGATTTAACCGCAAAATTGCTGTCGGTCGCCTTGAAAACAACCATCTGAATCCCCACATCACAACTAGCCGGCCCGAATGGGAGGCTTAGTTTCGGTTTGAATTAATTATTTCAACAAAAACAATGGAGTAGCCTTTGTGTCTAAGGCAAAATCTAAGCAGAAGTTATCCAGGAAGAAGACCAAGTCCCCTGTGAAAAAACCAACTTCCTTACCGTCGGACACGTTGCTAGAACAAATCAAGCGTTTGCAAGACGAGTTGGAAACGGTACAGGCCAAGTTGGAGGAAAAAGATGACCTCTACGTCAGAACCCTGGCCGAGCTGGACAACACCCGCAAGCGCGCAGCCCGTGATCTCGAGCAAGCCCACAAGTTTGCCCTGGACCGGTTTGCTACTGAGTTGTTAGGGGTTCGAGACAGTCTGGAGCTTGGGCTGAATGCCACCGAGGCTCCTGGCGAGGGTGCAGACGCCTTGCGACAGGGCATGGAAATCACCCTTAAACAGTTTACCCAGGTCATGGAAAGATTTGGCATTACCGAGCTGCTACCCAATGGCGAGCCTTTCAACCCGGAGTACCACGAAGCCATAGCCATGCGACCTTCAGCCGAGCAGGCACCCAACACGGTGCTTGAGGTCGTGCAGAAAGGATTTATGTTAAATGGTCGGGTCTTGAGGGCAGCCCGGGTGGTTGTGGCCAGTGCTCCCGATACCGCTGGAACGGCTTGAAAAATATACGTTTGCCCCCATTTAATGGGGCAAGCAATCATTAAACAAATTGGTAAATAACGTTAATTCTGGAGAGTAGGACAATGGGAAGAATTATTGGCATAGACCTTGGAACCACAAACTCCTGTGTCGCGATCATGGAAGGCGGCAAGCCGAAAGTGATCGAGAACAGCGAGGGTGATCGCACCACACCCAGTATTATTGCGTTCAATAATGACAACGAGGTTCTGGTCGGCCAATCCGCCAAGCGCCAAGCCGTAACCAATCCCGCGAATACCTTGTTTGCGGTCAAGCGACTCATCGGTCGTCGGTTCGAAGACGAAGTTGTACAAAAGGACATGGGCATGGTGCCGTACAAAATCGTCAAGGCCGACAACGGCGATGCGTGGGTCGAAATAAACGGCAAGAAAATGGCCGCACCGGAAATCTCAGCGCGCGTGCTCATGAAGATGAAGAAGACCGCCGAAGATTATCTCGGTGAAGAAGTAACCGAGGCAGTGATTACGGTGCCCGCATACTTTAATGACTCGCAGCGTCAGGCAACCAAAGACGCCGGCAAGATCGCAGGACTGGAAGTGCGACGCATAATCAATGAGCCGACCGCGGCGGCGCTTGCTTATGGTATGGACAAGAAACGTGGCGAAGGCAAGATCGCAGTTTACGATCTGGGTGGCGGTACGTTTGATATTTCAATTATCGAAATGGCCGAAGTGGAGGGCGAACATCAGTTTGAAGTACTGGCTACTAATGGGGACACTTTCCTTGGCGGCGAGGATTTCGATAAACACATCATTGATTATCTGGCTGAAGAGTTTAAAAAAGAACAAGGCATTGATATCCGCAGGGATCCACTTGCCATGCAGCGTCTCAAGGAGGCAGCTGAAAAAGCCAAGATCGAGCTGAGTTCGTCTCAGCAAACAGAAATAAATTTACCCTACGTTACGGCGGACGCCAGCGGCCCCAAGCATCTCAACATCAAGGTGACTCGCGCCAAGCTGGAAGCGTTGGTCGAAGAACTGATCAAGCGCACCATTGAACCTTGCAAAATTGCACTGCACGACGCCGGATTTTCAGTTTCGGATATTTCTGAAGTCATATTAGTTGGTGGGCAGACACGTATGCCCAAGGTGCAAGAAGCCGTAATGAGTTTTTTCGGGAAGGAACCGCGTAAGGACGTGAATCCTGACGAAGCCGTAGCCGTGGGTGCTTCCATCCAGGCGGGAGTGTTGGGTGGCGAGGTCAAGGATGTGTTGTTGTTGGACGTCACACCGCTTTCGCTCGGCATTGAAACCCTGGGCGGCGTCATGACTAAACTCATCGACAAGAACACGACCATTCCGACCAAGGCGCAGCAGGTCTTCTCAACCGCAGAAGATAACCAGACCGCGGTGACTGTACATGTGCTGCAGGGTGAACGCGACATGGCGGGTGGCAACAAATCTTTGGGTCGCTTCGATCTGACCGATGTTCCGCCAGCGCCACGCGGTATGCCCCAAATTGAGGTTTCGTTTGATATTGATGCAAACGGTATTTTGAATGTTTCAGCCAAGGACAAGGCAACTAGTAAGGAGCAGTCGATAATAATCAAGGCGTCTAGCGGGTTGTCGGACGAAGAAGTCGAGAGGATGGTCAAGGATGCCGAGCTGCATGCGGACGAGGATCGCAAAGCCAAGGAATTGGTGGAGGCGCGTAATCAAGCCGATGCACTAATTCATGCCAGTGAGAAATCTGTCAAGGAACTGGGCGAGGACAAGATAGATGCCGCTGAAAAAGAAGCCATCGAGAAGACGACTGAGGAGCTCAAGGAAGCGCTGAAGGGCGACGACAAGGAAGCGATAGAGCAGAAGACCCAGGCGCTTGCCGAAGCATCGGCCAAGGTTGCCGAAAAACTTTACGCGCAAAAAACAGCGGAAACCGAAGCGGCGACTAGCGAACAAGGCAAGAGCGACGATGTGGTCGATGCTGAGTTCGAAGAAGTCAAAGAAAAGAAAGAAGGCTAACAGTTTGTGAGCACCTGATTGACGGGAGCCTGGTTCTTGTAGCCGGCTCCCGTTGTTGCATGAGTGGATAAATGGCCAAGCGAGATTATTACGAGGTATTAGGGGTCGAAAAAAATGCAGCGGAAGCCGACCTGAAAAAGGCTTACCGTCGTATGGCCATGAAGTATCACCCGGACCGTAATCAGGATAACAAGGAAGCCGAAGCCAGTTTTAAAGAAGCCAAGGAAGCTTACGAAATATTATCTGACAAAAAAAAACGCACTACTTACGACCAATTCGGTCATGCGGGCGTTGAAGGAAGTTTTCGTGCAGGCGGTCCCGGCGGTGCGGGGTTCAACCCGAGCGATATATTCGGTGATATTTTCGGCGATGTGTTTGGCGATATTTTCGGCGGTGGCCGACGTGGCGGTCGCAGTCAGGTGTACCGCGGTTCAGATTTGCGCTATGAACTGGAACTGAGTCTTGAGCAAGCGGTTGTTGGCGATGAAGTAGAAATTCATTACCAGCGATTTGCCGAATGCGACATATGCGACGGCAGTGGCGAGGAAAAAGGCGGACGCGGACGTGAAAAATGCGATACCTGTGGTGGCCATGGACAAGTTCGCATGCAACAGGGATTTTTTTCGATTCAACAGACATGCCCGAGATGCCAGGGAACAGGTTCAATTTTGCGTGATCCCTGTGAAGCCTGTCACGGAAGTGGTCGTCGTGAACAAACACGCAACATTTCAGTAAAGATTCCCCCGGGTGTTGATGATGGCGATCGGATTCGGCTGACGGGCGAAGGTGAACCCGGTCATAACGGTGGGCCGTCAGGTAACTTGTTTGTCGATATCAGGCTGAAACCGCATTCGATATTTCAACGCGACGGTTCCGACTTGCACTGTCGGATTCCGGTAGGTTTTACGACCGCGGCTTTGGGTGGTGATATCGAAATACCCAGCCTTAATGGCCGGGTAACTTTGAAGATTCCGCAGGAAACCCAATCCGGCAAAATATTCAGGTTGCGTGGCAAGGGGGTACGAACCGTACGTGGCAGCGTTACGGGTGATTTGTTCTGCGAAGTGGACGTGGAAACGCCAGTAAATCTTTCGCGCGAACAGAAAGATTTGTTACGCCAATTTGAGAACAGCGTGGGCAAGGGCGGCAAACGCCATAGCCCGCGCCACAGTTCCTGGCTGGATGGTGTGAAACAATTCTTCGAAAACCTTTCATCGTGAGGTTATTCTCCACCCTATGAAATCACTGGTCGCAAATATCGGTGCCGGCGGCCGCATGGGGCGTGCGGTTACGCAATTATTGTTAAACCATCCAGATCTTGAATTGGTCACCGCGATTTCAAGACCGGGTAGTCAGTACATTGGTCAGGACGCGGGGATTCTTGCAGGGCGGCCAGCGGCTGGAATTATGGTCAGCGATAAACTGGACGAGGTGATTGCCCATGCTGACGTGGTGATCGACTTTTCACACCCAGACCTCGCTGTCAGAGCCGCACAGGAAAGTGCTCGCCAAGGAAAGCCGCTCGTTTGTGGGACGACAGGCCTGAATGCCGACCAGTACGAGGAGCTTGTCACTGCGGCCAGAAAGATTCCGCTACTTTTTGCTCCCAATATGAGTATTGGCATGAACCTCCTTTACAAAATGCTGGAGATCGCCGCCTCCCGATTGGGTGTCGACTACGATGTTGAAATCTCAGACATCCATGATCGGCACAAACGGGACGCACCCTCAGGCACGGCGCTCAAACTGGGTGAACTCGTCGCGGCAGCGCGCAACCAAAGGTTCGATGATGTCATGGTGAAGGGCCGCAGCGGCATGGATAGCAAGCGTGCCCCCGGTGATATCGGTATGACGAGTCTTCGTGTTGGCGAAACGGTCGCCGAGCATACGGTATATTTCGCCAACTCAGAGGAGCGCATTGAATTGACGCATCGGTCCTTTAATCGTGACACCTTTGCCGGTGGGGCATTACGGGCGGCTCTGTGGCTGCTTGACCAGAAAGCTGGGCTTTATGGCATGTCGGACGCGCTGGATCTTTGACGGCCCGGATTTCCAACTAAGATAGACACCCCTACCAGCCTTACAGTAAAATTCGCCCGGTTTTCCAAGCGGGACGGACCAACCAGGTCCCTCCCGCTTTGCACATCTGCTGCCAGAATTAATCGGAAACCAGAGAGGTGACCTTGCACAGACCTGCACTACTTGCCCTAGCGGACGGAACTCTCTTCCGTGGCAAGACAATTGGTAGTGAAGGCAGTGCAAGTGGGGAGGTCGTGTTCAACACGGCCATGACAGGGTACCAGGAAATCCTGACCGACCCTTCGTATTGCAAGCAGATTATCACGCTTACTTACCCTCACATCGGGAACACAGGTATCAATCCCAATGATAGCGAATCGACAACCGTTCATGCGGCGGGATTGGTTATCCGTGATTTACCGTTTGCGCATTCAAGTTGGCGTGCGACCCAGTCACTGGATACGTACCTGATTGAACAAAATGTTGTTGCGATTGCCGAAATTGATACACGACGCCTGACCCGAATTCTTCGTGAAAGCGGAGCACAAAACGGCTGCATTATGGCAGGTGAAGTAGATGACAAGCAGGCGCTTGAACAGGCACGTGCGTTTCCTGGTCTCAAGGGCATGGATCTTGCGAAATTTGTCAGCACAGCTGCGCCATATGAATGGAGCGAGGGTACCTGGCGGCTAGACTGCAACGATTTTACTACCAGTTCTGAGTCGCAATTTCATGTTGTCGCCTACGATTTTGGTGTAAAGCGAAATATTCTGCGGATACTCGTCGATCTTGGTTGCAAGGTTACTGTGGTTCCCGCGACGACTACGGCAGAATCCGCGTTGAAACTAAACCCAGATGGCATATTTCTTTCCAATGGACCCGGCGATCCGGAGCCTTGTGATTATGCGATCCAGGCAACACGCCGCTTTCTGGAAGAAAAAATTCCGGTATTTGGCATTTGCCTCGGTCACCAGATTCTTGGACTTGCGGCTGGAGCCAAAACGGTAAAAATGAAGTTCGGCCATCACGGCGCCAATCATCCGGTTATTGATCTTGAGTCACGCGAGGTCATGATCAGTAGTCAAAACCACGGATTCGCCGTCGATGAATCTTCCTTGCCTGCTGACGTGCGGGCAACACACCGTTCATTGTTTGACCAGTCCCTGCAGGGACTCGCGCTTACCGATTGTCCGGCATTCGGATTCCAGGGTCATCCTGAGGCGAGTCCGGGACCGCACGATGTTGCATCGTTATTTAAGCAATTCATTAATATGCTGGCGGCATCCAGGTCTTCCAGTAAGCGGGTGTCAGCATGATAACTACACATTTATATAGGGAATCGCATGCCCAAGCGCACTGACATAAAAAGTGTCTTGATAGTCGGTGCTGGCCCCATTGTGATCGGCCAGGCCTGTGAATTCGATTACTCCGGTGCGCAGGCCTGTAAAGCGCTGCGCGAAGAAGGTTTTCGCGTTGTTCTCGTAAATTCGAATCCAGCGACCATCATGACCGATCCGGATATGGCCGACGCGGTATACATTGAACCGATCCAGTGGAAAACCCTCGAACGCATCATAGAAAAAGAAAAGCCCGATGCTTTGCTGCCGACCATGGGAGGTCAAACGGGATTGAACTGCGCGCTCGACCTGGTGCGTGAAGGTGTATTGGAAAAACATGGCGTCGAGTTGATCGGCGCATCGCGCGATGCGATCGACATGGCGGAGGACAGGGATCGGTTTCGAAAAGCAATGGCGGAAATCGGTCTTGACACGCCGCGCGGCGGACTAGCGCACAACATTGACCAGGCGCTGACCATGCAGGGCGAAATCGGTTTTCCAACCATCATCCGGCCGTCGTTCACCTTGGGCGGCAGTGGCGGTGGAATTGCCTACAATCGAGACGAATTCCTTGAAATCTGCGAGCGCGGTCTTGATCTGTCACCGACACACGAGGTGTTAATCGAAGAATCTGTGCTCGGCTGGAAAGAGTTTGAAATGGAGGTGGTGCGGGACAATAAGGACAATTGCATTATTGTTTGTTCAATTGAGAACCTCGATCCGATGGGTGTCCATACAGGCGACTCCATAACGGTTGCGCCGGCACAAACTCTTACAGACAAGGAATACCAGATATTGCGAAATGCGTCGATCGCTGTGTTACGCAAGATCGGGGTAGATACCGGTGGGTCCAATGTACAGTTCGCCATCAATCCGAAAAATGGACAGTTGATGATCATTGAGATGAATCCTCGCGTGTCGCGTTCATCCGCATTGGCATCGAAGGCCACTGGTTTTCCCATTGCAAAGGTTGCAGCGAAACTCGCTGTGGGTTACACGCTGGATGAACTTAAAAACGACATTACCAGCGGATCGACACCGGCCTCCTTCGAGCCAACCATCGATTATGTTGTTACCAAGATTCCACGCTTTACATTCGAAAAATTCCCGCAGGCAGATAGCAAGCTGACCACGCAGATGAAATCTGTAGGCGAAGTGATGGCCATCGGCCGTACCTTCCAAGAGTCGTTTCAAAAAGCGTTACGTGGACTTGAGACAGGAATTGACGGGCTGACGCCGCAGGTCAGTGATTTTTCCAGTGATGAAAAAATTGAAAGCTTGAAAAATGAAATCCGTTATCCCGGGCCGGACAGAATCCTGCTCGTAGCCGACGCGTTCAGGGCCGGTTTTGATGTTGAATCTGTGTTTAATTTGTCTGCAATAGATCCATGGTTTCTTGTCCAAATTCAGGACCTGGTTATGGAGGAATCTGCAGTCGTACAGGACGGGCTGGCAGGATTGAATGAAACTAGGATGTGGCAACTCAAACGCAAAGGATTTTCGGACAGTCGACTGGGAACACTACTGGATGTCTCGGAATCCAAGATTCGCGCCAGACGACACGAATTAGGAATCCGGCCCGTGTACAAACGTGTAGATTCCTGCGCGGCCGAATTCGCATCAACAACTGCGTACCTGTATTCAACCTACGAAGAGGAATGTGAAGCCGAGCCGGGAGACAAGGAAAAGATCATTGTGCTTGGTGGAGGCCCGAACCGGATTGGGCAAGGCATTGAATTTGATTACTGTTGCGTACATGCAGCACTGGCACTGCGTGATGAAGGTTATGAAACCATCATGATTAATTGCAATCCAGAAACGGTTTCAACCGACTACGATACGTCAGACAGGTTGTACTTCGAATCGCTCACGCTTGAAGACGTACTAGAAATTATCCACCGGGAAAATCCAACTGGCGTGATTGTGCAATACGGTGGTCAGACACCACTCAAACTTGCTCGAGACCTCGAAGCGGCGGGCGCGCCTATTATTGGCACGTCACCAGATTCAATTGATCTGGCCGAAGACCGCGAACGGTTTCAGCAACTGCTGAAGCTACTCAAGCTGCGGCAGCCTCCAAACCGTACTGCAAGAACTGAACAAGAGGCTGTCCGACTTGCGCGGGAAATCGGTTTCCCGATCGTTGTCAGACCTTCCTACGTATTAGGTGGTCGTGCCATGGAAGTTGTTTTTAGCGAAGACGATTTGCTTGAGTACATATCCAGTGCAGTAAATGTTTCAAACAAGTCCCCGGTGCTTCTGGACAGATTCCTGGACGCAGCTGTCGAAGTTGATGTTGATGCCATCAGTGACGGGAGCAATGTGCTAATTGGCGGAATCATGGAGCACATCGAACAGGCAGGTGTGCACTCCGGCGATTCGGGATGTTCGTTGCCACCGCTTTCTCTGAGCGAGGAAATTCAAGATCAAATTCGCCAGCAAGTCATACAGATGGCACGAGGACTAAAAGTTGTTGGTCTGATGAATACGCAGTTGGCCGTGCAGGGTGAGAAAATTTATGTCATCGAGGTTAATCCGCGCGCTTCGCGGACTGTGCCTTTTGTGTCTAAAGCGACAGGAATTTCTCTGGCCAAAGTAGCTGCTTTGTGCATGGTGGGTAAGTCACTCGAACAGCAACAATGCCTGGAAGAACTTGTGCCACGGTATTTCTCGGTCAAGGAATCGGTTTTCCCTTTTGTAAAGTTCCCGGGTGTTGATCCCATACTGGGCCCTGAAATGAAATCTACTGGCGAAGTCATGGGGGTTGGCGAGACGTTTGGTGAGGCCTACGCCAAGGCACAATTGGCATCTGGTGTGCTTCTGCCAACTTCGGGCAGGGCGTTGATTTCCGTTCGTGACCAGGACAAGACTGACGCTATCGAACTTGCCAAAGTGCTTGTGAACAGGGGATTTGTTATCGTGGCTACACACGGTACTGCGGCCGCGTTGCGCCAGGCAGGAGTAGAGTGCGAAGGCATCAATAAAGTTCGCGAAGGCCGCCCGCATGTTGTTGACATTATCAAGAATGATGAGGTCAGCCTGATTGTGAACACAACGGAAGGTAAGCAGGCTATCAGTGAATCACATTCGATTCGCGCAGAAGCACTGCAACATAAGGTTACATACTACACAACTCTTTCAGCCGCCAAGGCGACGTGCATGGCCATGGATTACATAGACTCACCAGATGTCACCAAGCTTCAGCAATTGCACGACAAAAATGCGGCATGAACAAGGTGCCCATTACCACGCGCGGAGCTGAACAACTCCGTGCAGAACTCAAGAAACTCAAAGGCGAAGACAGACCGCGCGTGATCAATGCAATTGCTGAGGCACGAACACATGGTGATCTACGTGAAAACGCTGAATACCACGCTGCGCGCGAACAGCAGAGTTTTATAGAAGGCCGCATCAAGGAAATTGAAGGCAAGCTGTCTAATGCGGAAATTATTGATGTGACGAAATTGAATGCGGCCGGAAAGGTTGTATTCGGCAGCACCGTTGAGTTGATTGATGAGGACAGCGGTAATGAGTCTGTCTACCAGATTGTTGGTGAGGATGAAGCTGATATTAAGCGAAACCAGATTTCCATCAACTCGCCACTCGCAAGAGCGATGATTGGTAAAGGAGAAGGCGATTTGGTCGCTGTCGAAACACCAGGTGGAAGAAAATCTTTTGAGATAATTGAAGTACGCTATATCTAGGTTCAGGGCAACACGATTTTTGGCTCTGCCTCATTTCGACGATAAATTGTGGCAACATGGCCCACTCGCTGAATCATTACTGCCTGGTATTTTTCGCAGATTTCCGCAATCATCTTTTTGCGGTCGTCTCTGTCATTGGCAATAACGCGCACCTTTAGGAGTTCATGTACTTCAAGTGCGACCTCTATTTCAGCAAGTACGGCACCCGTCAGTCCGGCGGTACCCATTTGCACAATAACCTTGCGGTCATGCGCCAAACCGCGAAGGTAGCGTTTTTGTTTTGCAGATAACACGGGCATCCTAGTGCCGGTGTGAATGTTGCGGCATTCTAGCAGCAGACCAGGTTAAGGTACGAAATAGCGTGACACGTCGTAGCAAAAGTAGCGGTCGTTGGTTAGATGAACACTTCTCCGACAAGTTCGTTATACGCGCGCAACGCGAAGGATGGCGATCACGCGCTGTGTTCAAGCTTGAAGAACTGGACCAGAAAAGCCGTCTATTCGAGCCAGGCCAGGTAATCGTGGATCTCGGGGCAGCACCTGGCGGTTGGAGCCAGTACGCAGTGCGCGCCCTGCATGGAAAAGGCCATGTTATCGCCATCGATCTGCTCCCCATGGATCCCTTGGAAAACGTTACCGTGCTACAAGCGGATGTTTCGTCGGACGAGTGTCTGGCAGCGCTGCACGAGGTGCTAGGCGATCGACCCGTGGACCTTGTAATGTCTGATATGGCCCCCAATATCAGTGGTATGCGCTCGGTAGACCAACCCCGGGCGATGTACTTGGCAGAGCTGGCCATGGAATTCACCCGCGGGGCACTGATTCCAAGGGGTACATTCGTGTGCAAGCTGTTCCAGGGTGAGGGTTTTGATGAGTTCGTGCGATTGAGCCGGACCGAGTTTGAGTCCGTCACGGTCAGGAAGCCCAAGGCGTCCAGACCCAGGTCCAGAGAAGTCTACATGCTAGCAAGAGGTTTTGGTGGGAATAAAACCTGACGTTTGGCGGTTACTGAAAGAAAGGAAACTGGCTATCGCTTGTGGGCTGGAACTACGCAATGTCATACTGTCTAAGAGGTAAATACCCGATTTTTCGGGCAAGTTAAGAGGATTAGGGATTTGACTGATTTTGCCAGGAACGTAATTCTTTGGGTCATCATTGCTGTGGTGCTGGTGTCCGTATTCAACAATTTTGGGCCGAGCACGCCACCTGCGGAGGAACTTGAATATTCCCAGTTCCTGTCACAAGTGAAATCGGGTGCGGTGGCCAATGTTATTTTTGATGGGCAGAAAATTTCGGGGCAGATGAAAAACGGCGCCGAGTTCACTACGTTTAGCCCGGAAACCGATA
>JAZFYH010000092.1:0-2847 GCA_036443475.1 Gammaproteobacteria bacterium
ATTTTGTACTGCAGAAATTTTTGATTTCCGCTTCGCTGCCAGGTTCCTGTGCGCCAAACTGGTTGCAGGGTAGGCCCAGCACACTGAAACCGCGATCACCAAACTCGCGATGCAGATTTTCCAGGCCGGCGTACTGTGGCGTCATTCCGCACTCACTGGCTACGTTTACGACAAGAACGACTTTGCCCTGGTAATTGGACAGTGACTGGTCTTCACCATCAATGGTTACAATATCAAAATCATGAAACGATGCCATGTATTCTCTCCTGGGTTTTGCCAAGTGTATTGGCAAGTATAGAAATCGGTAGATCGCTTGTCAGTGTAACTTATTCATTCAGGTTATCGATGCCCTAATTATACGAGGGCAACTGTGGAATGGCCGCCAACAGTTTTTTTGAGTAGGCATGGGAGGGTGACGCAAACAATTTGTCGGTCTCAGCGAAGTCAACAATTTCACCCTGATACATCACAGCAACTTCGTCTGACACATGGCGCAGGATGCAAAGATCATGACTGATGAACAGCATAGCCAGGTTCATGCTGTGTTTCAGTTCCAGCAACAGGTTGATGATTTGCGCCTGTACTGAGACATCCAGCGCGCTCACGGGTTCGTCACACACCAGTAGTTCCGGTTGCAAAACCAGGGCACGTGCAATGGCGATCCGCTGACATTGTCCGCCGGAAAACTCGTGTGGGTATCGTTGCGCGGCTTGCGCATCCAGTCCTACGGCGCACAGTATTTCATTAACTTTTATCATGCGCGCCTGACGACTCATCTGCGGCGAATGTATTTGCAGTGGTTCCGCAACGATTTCCCCTGCAGTCATGCGAGGATTAACAGAAGAATACGGATCCTGAAATACTATCTGGATGCGGCGACGCAACTCCCGAGTCCGTGCCGCAGGCATCGCCGGTAGCGGTTTTCCATCGAATTGAATGCTGCCTGCGGCTATCGGCTCAAGCCCCACTACAGCCCTGGCCAGACTGGATTTGCCGCTGCCCGATTCACCCGCCAGGCCGAGCACCTTGCCCGGTTGAATGGCTAAGCTGACCGCGCGTACCGCTTCAACCGTAGCCCCCGCGACCCGGTACCGGACTGAAAGCTCATCGACGTACAGCAGCGCTTGTTTCATGGTGCTCGCTCCCGAAAACACGCCACTTGATGGTCATCACTCACCACTTCGAGCCTCGGCCCGGACTCGTGGCAGGGCTCAAAACACGCAGGACAGCGTGGGGCAAATGGGCAGGCTCGTGGTTCAGTCGTCAAGACCGGAGGTTGTCCACTGATTGTCGGCAACTTGCCGCGTGTCGTGTCCAACCTGGGCATGCATCCCAGTAACGCTTGTGTGTAAGGATGCCGCGGCGAGCTGAACAAGTTGTCTACGCTCGCCTGTTCAATTATTTCACCGGCGTACATAACCAGTACGCGATCACAGAGATTCGCTACCAGCCCCAGATCGTGCGTAATAAAGAGAAGTGCGAGACTCATGTCGCGCCGCAGCTGATCTAATAACTGGATGATGTCCGCCTGCACGGTGACATCCAGTGCGGTGGTGGGCTCATCCGCAACCAGCAACTTTGGTTTACACATCAGGGCCATGGCAATCAACACGCGTTGCCGCATTCCACCCGACAATTGATGCGGATAAGCGCGCAACCAACGCGCTGCCTGTGGCAGCTTCACGGCATCAAGCATTTGCAAGGCACGTGCCCGCGCGGTGGCGTGATCAACACCTGCGTGATGTCGCAGGCTTTCGATCATCTGCGTTTCGATGCGCAAATAGGGATTCAGCGCCGACAAGGCATCCTGGAAAATCATCGCTACTTGTGAACCCCGCAGCGCATTTAACGTTGCACGATTTTGTCCCAGTAATTCCTGATTACCCAGCATAATGCTGCCGGTAATTTTCGCCGAATTCTCGTGCAGGCCAAGTAGGCTGAAGGCCGTGCGCGACTTTCCACAACCGGATTCACCCACCAGCGCAACCGCTTCACCTTCGTTAATGTGCAGGTTTACATCGCGGACTGCCAGCACGATCGTATTATGCGACGACAGTGTGACGGAAAGTTTTTTAACTTCAAGCAGCGCCATTACCGTGCAACTTTTTCAGCAAACTTTGCAACCCCACGAACCACAAAGGCAGTGCCGCAACCAGCACCAGCAACTCGATCACATCGTAGCTCAGTGGGTAGGGACGGTAGGATTGCCGACTAAATGCAATTCCATAGAACGTTGCGGCTGTAATTACCGCGGGTAATGTTTCCATCCAGTTGCCGTAGTGTGCGAACACGATAATGACTATTGCGCAAATGCACGCGCTAGTCGTTATCGAAAACAGGTACGAAATAAAATTCCAGCGCCCCATTGCAGCGGACGGATTGTCCGCGCCAAAAACGTAAGCGCCCTGGTCAATCAAGGCGGGTACAAGCTCCCGGTCTATGATTTCTGTCAAGGTGTAATAGGCCACGCCGACCAGCACCACCAGTAACATCGAAATAGCCAGGCGGAAATTTTCAGGAAGATTCATAAACGTTCTCTCGGATCCAATGCATCACGTAACCCATCACCCAGAAAATTAAAGCAGAACAAAGTGAGCGCAAGTAACGTAGCAGGGAACAGCAACATCCACGGTGCGCCCTCCATTTCCCGTACACCCTCATTAACCAATGCACCCCCTGATGTCATGGGTTCCTGCACACCCAGGCCAAGAAAACTCAGAAACGACTCCACCAGTATGGCCTGGGGAATGGTCAGCGTTACGTAGACAACAACAATCCCAAGAAGATTCGGCAAAATGTGCCGCAACAGAATTGCCGGGGTACTCGCGCCCATGCACCGCGCGGCGG
>JAZFYH010000093.1:0-4174 GCA_036443475.1 Gammaproteobacteria bacterium
CATTTCTTCGGTAATAGCCATCTCCAGATTGAGGCGTAATCCGTTTTCAGCAACCAGTAACGTCACATCACCATCCTGGATATGACGTCGGTCCTCCCGAAGATGCACGGTGATACTGTCCGCACCACCTGACAAGGCCAGTTTCGCTGCCTGCATGACGTCAGGGTAGGAGGTGTGGCGCGCCTGCCGAAGGGTGGCAACGTGGTCTATGTTTATACCCAGTCGAATCAGACTTTTTTGCCTCCCACTCAAACCTTCATCTCGCTCACTACACGTCGTGTTTGTAGCGGCCTGCCGCCTAACTGCAAATCCAGCGCAAGTCTGAGAATTCTTTTTGCATCTCGCTGGACTTCAGGAAGATCAAGCTCGCCGCGCGCAAGCGCGACCAATGAGCTACCCCGTATTGCTCCGTTGTTTGGACCTTCCACTGGCAAGGGGCCGTGTTCGACATGGTATTGGTACCAACCATCGCTTACGACAGCTTTGCCACTGTTGCCTTCCAACTCTAGATTAAGTCCGTAGCCCAGCGCTTCAAGCAATCCCTTCTCAAACAATCTGAGCGCAATATTGCTGCCATGCGTGTTGAGGTCATGTAATGCCTGATCTAGAAGACCGAAGATTTCCGGATGCGGATCACGTTTGGCAGTCAACCGTAGCACGAGCTCGTTCATGTAAAACCCAGAATACAATGCTTTTCCATCCAGGCGAATTTGGTTTCCGTGTGGTTCTGCGGATGTCAAAATAGGAAGTTCACCACCAGACCAAGAAATCAGCAATACGTTGAACGGCTGTAGCACTGCTTTAAACTTGGAACGAGCACGACGTGCGCCTTTTGCAATAGCTGTCAAACGACCGTGTTCCTTGGTAAAAAACTCAAGCAACCGACTGCTGTCACGATAATTGTAACCGTGTAATAAAAATGCCGGTTCGAGTTGAACACGATCATACATGCTCATTGTTCACCGATTCCAAACTTCCTTAATTGCCCAACATCCTCTGACCACCCCTCGCGCACTTTTACCCACAAAACAAGATGCACCTTACAACCGACGATTGACTCGATGACCTTACGCGATTCGGTACCAACTAACTTTAGTATGCGGCCACCTTTACCAATGACAATGCCTTTCTGGCCCGCTTTTTCGACCCACACGGTCGCTGCGATTTTGACCATGCCTTTCTGTTCATCAAAATCATCAATGCTCACAGCCAGCGCGTATGGCAATTCATCGTGTAGCGCGTCCATCAAACGTTCCCGTATGACTTCTGCAGCAAGAAAGCGCATCGACTGGTCTGTATACAGCTCATTATCAAATATCGGAGAGCCAACAGGTAATTGCTGTTCCACAACATTTATGAGCTGCTCCAGGTTCCTACCCTTCGTGGCAGAAACCGGCACAATTGCAGCAAACCGCCCTCTTTCTTTCAGGTCGGCAAGCAAAGGCAGCAACGCTTTGTCGCCCTGAATTTTGTCAATCTTATTTAACACTAGTATGACCTTGCCGCTACCAGTGTCGAAGCACCGCAGTACCTGATCGTCTGCTTCGTTCCAGCAGGGTGCAGCAACCATGAAAAGGCTTACATCGGCATCCGGTATCGCGCTGGTAGCGGCCTTGTTCATAAGGCGATTAATCGGCTTGTTGTGTCCGGCGTGCACACCAGGCGTATCAATGAATACCATCTGACTGCCTGGGGTACTGCGAATACCGTGTATGCGATTACGGGTCGTCTGTGGTTTATCGGAAACAATACTGACCTTGTGCTCAACCAGTGCGTTGACCAGAGTTGACTTGCCCACGTTTGGTCGTCCAATAACAGCTACGTATCCGCAGCGATGCTCGATATTGGTCATTTTTCGAACTTGGTCAGTATTTTTCCAGCAGCGTCCTGTTCCGCTGCCCGGCGACTTCGTCCTGTACCTGTTGCAGATAAATCCCTGCCTATCAGTTGGCACTCCACTGAAAACTCCTGCATGTGGTCCGCCCCAACCACGCCGACTACAGTATAGACAGGAAGTTGGCTGCCGGTTGACTGCATATATTCCTGCAGCCTCGTCTTTGGATCTTTGAGTTCTTCCGGTTCAGGCAAGTTAGCAATTGCTGTTTTAAAATGCTTAGTCAGAAATGCCTTTACTGCAGCGACATCCGAATCCAGATAAATGGCGCCAATTATTGCCTCGAAAGCATCGGCAATAATTGATGCACGCCGGAACCCACCGCTTTTGAGTTCTCCATCCCCAAGATAAAGTGACTGGCCGATTCCTAGTGTCTTTCCTACCTCTGCTAGTACATCCTTGTTCACCAGGGATGCACGCAAGCGACTGAGATCCCCTTCCTCCAGATCCGTAAATCGTTCAAACAGGATGTCGGCAATAACGAAATTGAGAATGCTGTCACCAAGAAATTCAAGGCGTTCATTATTCTTGCCACGGGCACTTCGGTGTGTCAGCGCTGCAACGAGCAACGCTTCATTTTTGAAGCGATAACTGAGAGTGTTCTGAAGGCCTGCCAGTTCTCCGGTCAAGTTCCGGTAACCCTGACTTCTTTCTTAAACTTCACCAGAAAAAACACATTGGACACAAAAGGTGTCTCGGCATGGTAAGCAATAGACACAGTCATCACGCCGTCTTTTTTCGAGAACTTGAAGTCTTTTGGAGTAACCACCGTGACGTTATTGACGTCCATGCGTTTTTCAATCATGGAGCGCAATTGTGTTGGTGTAGCGGTTTTTAACTCCGCCGTAAGACCGTTCATAATCGTGGAAATCGACTGGTATTCCAGATAAACCGGCATCAATCGCATCACAGTAAGAGCGAATACACCAATGACCGCTAACAGGAGCACTATGCCTATCGCTGTCATTCCAGACTGTCTGTTTGATGAATTCATTTTATTGACTCTCCTATTTGATGCCGTTTCCTAGGCGATCCCAACGTGGCAATGATGCCAGCGATGGCAGGCTCATCCAAATATAAAATGCCCTGCCTACCAGGTTTTTCTCAGGAACGAAGCCCCACATTCTGCTGTCGTTGCTATGATCGCGATTATCCCCCATGACGAAGTAGTGCCCCTCAGGTACTACGACATCCACAGTTGGACTGCGTTGCAGTCGCTCTACAAGTATATGATGAGTTGCATTATCTAGGTACTCCTCCCTCAATTCACCTTCCTTGAGGCCTTCGAAATCAGCCATACCAAGACTGACCTGTCCTACGGGTACGCCATTGATAAACAACTGCTTATTAAGGTAGGTTACACGGTCTCCCGGCAGACCGATGACACGTTTTATGTAATCAAGACGATGATCCCGCGGGAAACGGAATACGACAACCTCACCCCGTTGCGGTGATCCAACATCAACAATTTTTGTGTTCGAAACGGGCAACCTCACCCCGTATGCATACTTGTTAACCAAAATGAAATCGCCAACCAGCAGGGTCGGTTTCATAGAGCCTGAAGGAATTCGGAACGGTTCAACCAGGAACGATCTCAACACCAACACCAGCAACAGGATCGGAAAAAAAGCCTTGGCGTACTCCACCACCAATGGCTCCTTTTTTTCTCCGTTGCTGTCGATGAGGCCCCTCTTTTTCG
The DNA here is from genome assembly GCA_036443475.1 of Gammaproteobacteria bacterium. Classification (GTDB taxonomy): domain Bacteria; phylum Pseudomonadota; class Gammaproteobacteria; order Natronospirales; family JAZFYH01; genus JAZFYH01. The sequence goes on from JAZFYH010000093.1 coordinate 3,594, forward strand.
CGAAGAGAAAAGCGTCCAGCGCCCATATAAGTCCACTGATTGCCGTAGCAAGAACCAGTATTGCCGCAAAATCAAATCGCATTTATTGTTTTCCTGTCACTTGCCAACCTTGAGAATAGCGAGGAAAGCATCCTGCGGAATTTCCACCTTACCTACCTGTTTCATTCGTCGTTTCCCCGCTTTCTGTTTCTCGAGCAACTTCCGCTTGCGTGAGATATCACCACCATAACATTTTGCGGTGACATTCTTGCGCAATGCCTTGACGTTTGTACGAGAGATGATCTGGCTGCCAATAGCGGCCTGAATTGCCACGTCAAACATTTGCCGCGGTATGATCTCCTTCATCTTGATCGTCAAGTCCCGGCCGCGCGCAAACGCATGCTCTTTGTGCACGATTGCCGACAAGGCGTCAACACGGTCACCATTGATGAGCACCTCCAATTTTACCAATGATGCCGCCTGGTAAGAATCAAATTCATAATCAAAGGACGCGTAACCGCGACTTACGGATTTCAAGCGATCAAAAAAATCCAACACGACCTCGTTCAGCGGCATTGCATAGGTAATGCTGACCTGGTTCC
>JAZFYH010000094.1:0-8386 GCA_036443475.1 Gammaproteobacteria bacterium
CGTGTTGACGCTGCCGCCGAAGCCCTTGTGCGGGCCGTTGGGTATCACGCCGCGCGTGTAGACCGCGATGCCCGATTCGCGCAGTTCGGCGACGTCGCGTACCGCGCCGTCAATAATTACTGCAATAACGCCCTTGGCTTTGGCCGCCTTAGTGAGGATCCCGCCCCAAACCGCGGTTTCGAGATGCGCGCGCGCATCGACCACCACCACGCATCCCTCCCACGCGGTTGTGAGCGCGTAATGCAGTGTGCCATTGTCGCCGACCATGGTCTGCGCGGTGAGCGCCTGCCCGGCGAAGTTCATACCGAGGCCCACCGGCTTGATCGCGGCGTGCATGGTACCGCTGCGGTTCAAGTCGTCGCTGATAACGGCTGTCGGAATCTTACGCCACGCGTCGATCTCCGAGGTAGGCATGCGTACGGATGTGGAATCTCTCACCTCAAGTGCCATCTGGTGCTGTCCTCCCGCGTAGGGTGTAAGGGAAAATAACTTCGCGTTAGTTATTAGCGCTAATTATTCGCAATATTTAGTGGTGATGCTCGTCCGCGGACACCGCACCCAGCGGCTTACCCGATTTCATCGGCCGGGGGCAGACCCATCAGCTCGACCGTCGAGACGCCGGCCTCGATCTGCTTCACGAAGGCTTCTTCCTTGGCAAGCCGAGCCTTGCAGCGCTCCATCAGGCCCGGGAGCTGATCCGGGCGGATCACCACGACGCCGTCTTCGTCGCCGACGACCAAATCGCCCGGATTGACCGGGACCCCAGCGCACTGGATGGGCGTGTTGACGCTGCCGCCGAAGCCCTTGTGCGGGCCGTTGGGTATCACGCCGCGCGTGTAGACCGCGATGCCCGATTCGCGCAGTTCGGCGACGTCGCGCACCGCGCCATCAATAATCACTGCAATGATGCCCTTGGCTTTGGCCGCTGTGGTGAGGATCCCGCCCCAAACCGCGGTTTCGATATGCGCGCGCGCGTCGACCACCAGCACGCATCCCTCCCACGCCGTCGTGAGCGCGTAGTGCAGTGTGCCATTGTCGCCGACCATGGTCTGCGCGGTGAGCGCCTGCCCGGCGAAATCCATACCGGGGCCCAACGGCTTGATCGCGGCGTGCATGGTGCCACTGCGATTCAGGTCGTCGCTGATGACGGCTGTCGGGATCTTACGCCACGCGTCGATCTCCGAGCTCGGCATGCGTACGGCTGTGGAATCTCTCACCTCAAGTGCCATCTTGCGTTGTCCTCCCGCGTAGGGTGTAAGGGAAAATAACTTCGCGTTAGTTATTTTAGCGATAATTTTTCACAATAGTTAGTGGTGATGCGCGTCCGCGGGCGGTGCATCCAGCTGCGTCACAAACCATTCAACAAAGCGCTGTTCCAGTCCTGCATCTTTGTCAAACAAGGGCGCGCCGTGTAGGTCACCTTTGTACAGCAACAGCCGACTGTTCTCGTTACGTGCGGCCTGGGTAACGGCTAGTGCTGCCTGTGCCGCATTGGTGTCACCGGCAGCGGCGACGGCAAAGACCGGACCGTCGAATTCATGCACCGGCCCGCTAATGTCTTCCGCCTGCAGGCCGGCTGAAAACAGGATCAGGGTTTTCAAGTCGCGTTGCGCACTGAGTTGAACGGCTTGTCCGCCACCGCAGCTTGCGCCAATTACGCCGATGTTGCCGTTCACGTTTGTTAGTGCGGCCAGGTAATCGTACACGGCAGCCATGTCCGCTGGCCACAAGTCGCGAACCTTACCGGCTTTTTCCATAAAGTCTTCGCGCGATGTTGCCTCCTCGCGCAACGCTTTCATGTCGAATTTTGGTTGCGCGCTTTCACCGTAACCGCGCAGGTCCACTGACAAGGCGTGAATACCGGCATCTGATAAAACCTTGCCGAGACTCTCGTACATGGAACGTTCGGCATTGCATTGGTGCAGCATTAATACGCCTGGCCCTTCGCGGTCGCTGGCATACAGGCTGCCTTTTAACGGAAATTCGTCGACACCTTCTATGACCACCGGTACCGCGCCCTCGCCTTCGCGCACCATGTTGTAGTAATCGTCTGCAGATAAATCGGGCAGCACTTGCAAGAACGTCTCCAAGTCCCAATTTATTTTCTCGCTTTCGCGCACCATGTCGTTGTAATCGTTCGCAGATAAATCGGGCAGCACTTGCAAGAACGCCACCATGTTCCAAATGTCTTCGTCACTGTGCGAAGGTCCCCATGCCGGCATGCCGGACATTTTTATACCGTGCTTGATAATCCAGTAGGCTTCTTTGGGATTTTCCGGGTCTTCACGCGACAGATTGGGCGGCTGCGGATACATGCCGGTTCGCATTTCGGTATCAGTCACGCCGGGGCTAAGGTGACACTTCGTGCACATCTGATCGTAGCTACCCGCACCTGCTGCAATTACCCCGGGATGTGTCAGGTCGGGAGCGGGCGTGGGACTCAGGCGACGATCAACGGATTTTTCCACTGACTCGTCGATCAGGTTTTCCACCCAACCCCAGTGCGGGTCATCCGCGGCAAAGTTGTAACGCCCGCTATAGATATACCAGCCAATGGCGATGCTGGCAGTAATCCACACCACCACCAGGCCAATAAGAATGAGTTTGATTTTTTTCATGCTTCCAATCCCGGTGAGCCGCCTCCCCCGCGGCACTACGCAAGATAGCAATCCTGTGCCGGGAAAGCACGGAGGTAAACCTGTAATTTTACGTGGTTAGTTGAGGGACTCGACCAGCTTAGGCGCGCGACGGTAGGCCTCGGCTTCCAGTTCGGAGCCGCAGTAACCGTTGGCCCCAGGTTGGGAAACTGGGCAGTTTACAGGGCTGCGATGCCGGTAAGACACCGGGTAGCCGGAAAAGGTTTTTGGTTGATTCTTTACTATTAACTGCTGAAACGTTCCTTACCTGATCAACGGTTTTCATCAGCGAGTTGACGAATTTTATCCAGGTGCTCCGTGGTAACCATCGCAGTACCGTGAATAGCAACGATGGTTTCCGGTTCAAGACCTGAATTATCCAGCCAATTCACGAACCATTTCATGGCAGGTACACGCGCCGGGTCTGGAAACACATGCATGGGTATCGGTTCGAACAAATCCGCAACGTAAAGCAATTTCGATTCGGGTAGCCAGATCGCCAGCATGCTTTCGCTGTGCGGGTTGTTACCAAGTTCTATTAGCTGCACTTCTTGGTTGCCGTCTTTAATGACATGGCGTTGATCAACAATTTCCAGGATAGGTGGCATGGATTTGCCAGTTAATTCATCCGGCACCAAGGTGAACCGGTTGCGCGCGGTTTTTTCAATCTCGGGCGCTGTGTGTTGTGTTGCCAGGATTGTCGTACCCGCTGCAATGAATGGTCGCACTCCCCCACTGTGATCCCCGTGGCAGTGCGTCAGCACCGCGTACCTGACGGGCTTCTCCGGAAAATGTTTTTTTGCCACGGCGAGTAATCGTCTGCCGACAGAGCTCGATGTTTCTCCTTCGACCCAGTTCATGGCCGGCAATTGCTGCATTTCGAAGTACCCGGACGGCGTGTCTACAACCAGCAAGTACTCAGGGAATTCGACCAGCAATACGTGAAATCCACCGCGAATATTAGGCACCAGGTATACGCCTGCCGCGAGTTCGCGCGGCTCTGGCAGTAACGGTTCCTGTGGTTCAGGGGTATCAGTCGCAACCGTTGTGGGTCGCTCGGGCACAACGATGTCTTCGGGAATGGTGAGATAAGTTTCATTAATGCCCGCTGATATTTCCTGATAACGAATGGACTTCAATAACTCGCCATCCAGTTCAATTCTATAGCCAATTGGGTACAAGCCTAACCCGGGCACATCTTGGTATTTTCCATAAATCCAGGTCACGACGGTATCGCCTCGTTGCGGCATGTCCAGCAGGTATTCCGCGCCCAACACAAGTTTCGTGCGACGTGCAATGTACAGCGTTAAAGTTTCGCTGGACGGTAAGGTAAACGACACAGCGTTTGCGATTTTTCCGGCAAATCGTGTTTCACCTAACGAGCGCAAGGTCTGGCGATTTTGCAAGGCAAGCTGCAATAAATAATCGGGCACCATGCTGGCATAACGTGACTTGGTGCCGGGCAGGCTGCCACCGCTAATCCAGAACGCGCGACGGTTGATAAGCTCAAGCAGCAATAAGCGTCCATCATCATCCCAGACGTAACGTAAGTGTTCCGCGGCATCTGCGTTGGCAAAAGAATTTGATTCGTAACTGGTTGCACCGGTCACCGGATTAAAATTAAGGCGCTCCATAATCGGTACGATGTTTGAACGACCGGCAAACCGGCCTTGCATGCGCACGCCAAGATCGTAATCGCCCTCGCCGTGCAGGCTAATGCCGGTGCTGTCATGCAGTCGGGTTGCGCCGCCTAGTGCTTGCTGAGCGTCCCGCACCTGTTCCAACCCATCGGCATAACGTGATCCCGTAATGCCTGCCGCATGAGAGAGTGAAAATGTCGTTGCAAAGACTGCAAGAGTTATCAATTTCACGGTTGCGATATTCATAATTGACTCCTTGGCAAAATTTAAAACCGGAAAGTGTAGGAAAGTTTTAAAACCGTTTCGTTTTGCGTGGAACGGAAAGAGCCGTTCTCGCGTATCGCACCGTGGTCAAATACCAAGAAGTATTCCTGGCCCGCCTCGGGAATCCAGCGTATGCGCGAATTAATGCCCAATTGATTACTGACATTATCGAATTGCGCCAACGTGATCCACGCCCATTTGATGTTGAAAGCAACGGTGGTTTTCAATGACTGCAAGCGCACCAGGAAATCGCCGCTTGGCAACTCGACGTCTGCAAGCTCCATGCTGGCAAACAATTCGAAATGCGGACTGGGTTTCCAGGTGGTGGACGCATTGTAGGTACGTCGGTGTCCGCCGAAAAATTCACCGCCGGTGAGATTCAATGTGAAAACCACGTTGCGTTGTGGCGCGGTTTCCATGTTTGCTGTCCAGCGATCCAGCCGGTAATCCCCGGCGGGAATGGGCAACCTGTCGAGCAGATCAAAAGGTTCGTCCACGACTTCACGCTGCAGAATGTACTGGAACCACCACAAGTCAGAACGACGCGTGAACAGTTCAAGATATCCAAAGTCGACCAGCTGTGTTTTCGGGTTGCCGTTAAAATCCGTAAGGTGCTGTACGAACAACCAATGATTAGTTGCCAGGAAAGGACCTTTTTCCGGACGGTTGCGGTAACGAATGAAGTAACGTGAATCGCGTATACCGGTGCGGTTCACGAACCCCATGGCTGGGTTAAAATTTTCGCCAATCTGTAAATAAGTAAAATAGGTGAACCACTTGTCCTCGGGATAACGGATGTCCGCGCCCCAGGCTGTATTGCCATCATTATCTTGGTTGTCGTTGTGAGTTTGCTGAAGCCACGCTGTTGCTTCCAGTGGGCGTATGGCTTCGTTCTGCCATTGATAGCGGGTATCAAAACCAATTGTCGATGAACCATTGTTTCCCTGTGGATCACCTGCAGTAGCAATCCCACCCACGTAAGCACCCTCGGAATAATTGTATTTGACGCGCGCCACTTGCAGTGAATCCGCATCCAGCGTTGCGGTTTCGTCCTGCCGAATCGACAAGGCGCCGATGTTCCAACTGTTCACACGACCGGTTATTTTGGCACCGGCGTTGATGTCGACGATTTCACCGTTTTCATCCAGGCCGATGGTACGCGAAAAGAATGGTCGACCGTTTTCTTGCAGACCACCGAACTCGAAGATGCCTGCATCCTGCAGGAAGAAATCACGTTTTTCCGGAAAGAACAATGAAAAACGATCAAAGTTGACTTGTCGATCATCCACTTCAGTGGCGGAGAAATCGGTGTTAATGGTTAACGCACCGGTCAACGACGGCGTGATTTTATAAAAGGCATCAAGTGAGGGCTCAAGTTCGGTATCTGTGGTTCCGGTTTCAAAGTTGCGACGTCGTTTAACGCTTACCGATGGCACCACATCCAGACCCACGCCCTGTTCCATGCCGGACATACCGTTCATCCGACCCATCCAGCGCGGCATGATGTTCCACTCCTGGTTGGCTATGGTCGACCAGGCCAACCATTCACGCGTATGCGTGATGTCGCGCAAGAAATTCACGCCCCAGGTATTGGCCCTAGGGTCAAACGACAGTGTCTTGAATGGAATGGCGATTTCCGTGGTCCAACTGTCCGCACCGATGGCACTTACGGCCTGCCAGATTCCATCCCAGTCATCCAAGAAATTAGTGTTGTTCTCCAGCAAGGCGTCGCCGCGTTGACCATTGGCATTGACCTCAAAGAAATAACCGTTTTGCCGGTCATAAAACGTATCCAGTACGACTACCAGGCGATCGTCGGTACCGAGATTGTTTTTCTGCAATAACGTATTACGGACAATTAACTCGGGATGCGCTTCATGCATGCGCGCCGCGATGTATAAGTACTCGGTGTCGTAAGCAACCCACACCTCGGTACCCTCGCTGGGGATACCCTGCGCGACCGGATCAATCAGTTTGAAATTACTGACCTGCGGCGCACCCTGCCAGGCCGCATCGTTTAATAGGCCGTCAATAACCGGCGCTGTGGCAATATGCCGGGCACGAAATTCTGTTGCATAGTTTTCGACTTGCGCATGCACAGCATGTACAAACAGGCACAACAATGCACACGCAAAGCGCAAACTAATTAGTTTCATAACGGCAGTTTCAGAATGACCGGCTCGTATAGGCGGTGCATGGGCCACAGCTTGCCGTTTTCGTCAAAACTGTCGAACTGCGCGTTGGCGATGTAGTACAACGTGTTATTCACGACCACGCCGGTCGTGGGCCGCATGAACATGGGGTGTGCAGTTTCCAGAATTTCCGTGCTGATAATGGTTTTCCGTTTTGCATCCAGCCGGAAGCGCTTGACCTGGTCATCGAAGATCGCCACCAGCGCGTTACCCACCAGGTACAAGCCGTCGGCCGAAGTCGGAAACGCATCGGCGGGTGCGACAAGTGATTCACGTTGTCGGGTTTCAAGATCCAGCCGGCTCACGCCACCCCTGTGCGCAATGAATAATGTTTTCCCGTCGGGCGTAAGCGTTACGCCATTGGGAAATTTAAATGCGTTGTCACCACGGTAGATGGGTGAGAACGTTCCGGTCTTGGCTTCCAGGCGGTAAATTGCCGCCTTATCGAACATGTGCGTGACGTAGACATCACCGTTGGGCGCAACGACCAAGTCGTTGAGAAAATGTTCGCCGTCTTTGCCATCCAGTAGCCAACGACCTAAAAACTTGCCGCTGTCCAAATCAAATTTGAACAAACCTGCCGGGCGAGTACCGTTGGAGGTGTAGTTTTCGAGATTGCCGCCAGCCGAGCTGGCAACCCATAGCAGTCGACGCTGGGCGTCCGCCTTCATACCGATTACCATCCACAAGCCGTTGGAACGCGGTGCGATGAAATCGGTAACACGTCCATCCTGGTACCGCAAAATCTTGCCTTTGCGCGTGCTACCAATGAAAAACGATCGGCTTTGCGGATCGTAGGCCACGTTTTCCGGCAACAGATCTTTTTCCGGCAGGGTGAACGCAATCCGGCTGTTGTTGAGCGGCAGCGTTTCCGCCGACCACCCCGCATAGCTGCAAAGCGTGCCTGCCACAGTCAAAATCACAAGTAGCCATTCGCGCATGACAATTCTCCTCATTCGATTGGCCGCCAGTTAAGCAGCGCAGCGAGTGCAAATCGCGGGGTAACAGGTGAGAAAAAACCGAGGTTTTACTGAGGGCTGGAAAAGAACGAGATTTACTGAAGGCTGGAAAAGAACGAGATTTACTGAAGGCTGGAAAAGAACGAGATTTACTGAAGGCTGGAAAAGAACGAGATTTACTAAGGCCTCGGAAAAGATCGAGATTTACTGAAGCCTCGGAAAAGATCGAGATTTACTGCAGGCCCGAATAACCAGCAATTTTCGGGCAGCGAGGGGAACTCCCGCATCAGTTACACTTCAAATAGGTATTCCCTGTGAGCGGTAATACGCATGTCGATAGGTAACCTCGAAATTGGAGGTGAGGCGGCAATCCCGTCGAAAGGTGAAGAGTCCTTTCAGCTGGGCAGCTGGCAGATCAACCCGCGCCTGAACGAGGTTCAGCACCGTGGCGAGTCCGTGCGCCTGGAACCACGCATGATGCAGACGCTAGTGGTGCTGGCGCGCAACGCCGGTCAGGCCGTGACCCGCGACCAGCTCATGGACGCCGTGTGGGGCCATAACCACATTACTGATCACACCTTGAACCGCGTAGTGTCGCGCCTGCGCAAGATTTTGAGCAACGGCACCAATGACAGCGTGACCATCGAGACATTACCGCGTGTCGGATACCGTCTGATTCCCCCGGGCGGCAACAG
>JAZFYH010000095.1:0-3517 GCA_036443475.1 Gammaproteobacteria bacterium
ACACCTTGCTTGAACGGGCGCCGGAATGAGTGGGCAGTTCAAGCAGCCAAAGCAGTGCGTCTCCACCCAATAAAAGACCGAGCAGAGCGACGTAAATACCTTGTATCTCGACCCGCATAACCGTGTCAATGATCGGTTCCAGCGCCACGCGCTGCTCCGGGGGCAGCGCCGATGGTGCAACCGCATCAACGTCAACGCTCTTGTCGGTATCGCGGTAGCGTTCGATCCTTTCACGCGCCGTATCGATGGACGGAAAGCCGGTTCTGGTCAGAGGATGTCCGTTCGGGCCGAGCGCAAAGCAACGAATTACATTGCCGATGAGAATGGAGACCACACGGTAGCCACCCACGACATTCAACGTGCCTTCATACTCGAGCTTGGGAATTTCCATTACTGTTAAATACTTGTTTGTTCCGATTCCCACTATTATAACGGGCATTCATGGGGGGCAAAACCTTGGCTACGAAAATACGCCGCATAGCGATGTGGTCGGGTCCACGCAATATATCGACTGCGCTGATGCGTTCCTGGGAAAACAGGCCAGACACCTGGGTATGTGATGAGCCCTTTTACGCGCACTATTTACTAAATTCCGACGCAGATCATCCGGGCAAAGATGTGGTCATAGCCAACCAGGAAAATGACTGGCGCAAAGTCGTTGACGCGTTACTGGGACCCGTGCCGGGCAACCACTCTGTTTTCTACCAAAAGCATATGACACATCATTTTTTTCCTCAGATGGAGGGTGACTGGCTGCGCCAGCTTGATCACGTATTCCTGCTTCGTGATCCGCGCGCCATGTTGTTATCACTTATCAAGATAATTCAAACGCCGGTATTACGTGATACCGGCCTGAAGCAACAATGCGAGTTGTTCCGACTAGTGCATGCCATTACAGGCAAGCCACCGCTGGTCATTAATTCCGCCGATATCCTGAAAGATCCTGCAACAAGCATGCAAAAATTGTGTATGGCCCTGCAATTGCCATTCTTTGCAGAAATGCTGAATTGGCCTGCGGGCCCCAGAGATACGGACGGTATTTGGTCAAAATGGTGGTACGACGCGGTAATTGCATCGACCGGGTTCAAATCCTACGTAGAAATCAGCACAGAGCTTCCTGACGACCTGCAGGTGCTTTACCAAGAGTGTCTGCCGTATTACCAGGAGATGGCTGAGAGTTGCCTGGTTGTGAATGAATCCACCTCGCGATGACTCTGTAAACCACATAGAATCGCTTCGTAACAACCGTGTCTCATGGTAATACGTAGTGTAGAAATACATTGTAAAGCACTGTTTAAATTAAAAATTAAGAGAAACATCTCATGTTGCAAGAATTCGATTCCAAAAACCGCAACCTGCTTATAAATGTTAATGGCAAGCTGCTGCACCGCAACGAAGCCCGGATCAGTCCGTTTGATAGCGTCGTGCAAGGGGGTGATGCAGTGTGGGAGGGTTTGCGCGTCTATTCCGGGCGGGTGTTCGGCCTTACTGCGCATCTCGAACGCTTGCGACGCTCGGCCAAAGCGTTGAGTTTTGAAACACTGCCGTCAAACGACGAAATTATTCACGAGATTCGCCGTACACTTGAAGCCAATGCCATGCACGACAACGTGCATATACGTGTGACTCTGACCCGCGGCGAGAAGATAACTTCTGGCATGGACCCCAGGCTAAATCAATCCGGCCCGACCCTTATCGTGTTGGCGGAACACAAACCACCGGTTTACGACAAATCAGGTTTAACGTTGATTACCAGCTCGGTGCAACGTTTCCCACCAGAATGCCTGGACGCGAAAATCCACCACAACAATCTGCTGCAATCCATTCTGGCGAAGATCGAAGCAAACAACGCTGGAGCAGACGATGCCATCATGCTGGACAAAAATGGGTTCGTCGCTGAAACCAATGCAACAAATCTTTTCCTGGTTGTACATGAACATTTGGCTACACCACGAACGGTTGCATGCCCAGAAGGCATTACCCGTCAATCGGTGCTGAATATTTGCCAGGAAAAGGACATTAGCTGCGAGGTACGTGATATTCCATTGTCCGAATTCCATTCTGCGGACGAAGTATTTTGTACCGGAACCATGGGCGAGATTGCCGCCATAACAAAAATCGATGAGCGCATTATTGGTACAGGCAAGCCAGGTGAGATAACTGCACGCGTATCCGATTGGTTGCGGGATAAAATCGACGCAGAGGCCGAACCTGTTCTCTAACATTTATTCTTCGTTAACCGTTCACTAGCGCCTTATTACTACTCTTCGTTACTGACCTTCCAAGGGCGCTTATTGCGGTCCAAGTAAAGCTTGTGCATTTCCTCTAGTGTGAAGGGACGCGATCCAATACGGCCGAATACAGCACTCTGGTTCCCGCTGTCATCCACTGCCCGATCACGTTCCAAACCTCGCGACAATGCAATGGCCGGATTACTAGTTTTATACCAGGCAATCAGCTCGGGTTTTGGTGCCGGACTGAAGCCGTAAAAATTGGGTTGAGAAGTAGGCGATATCATCTGTACCACTTTTAGACCGCTATTCCCGTCGGCAACGTAAGCGTACATGGATGCATAGGCTGCACCGATGACAACGTCGCGGGCATCAGTAATTTTTCCGTTAGCAGTAAAACGCTGATATATGGACGGCTTTGCCGGGTCCTTGACATCAATAATGACAAGACCTTCAGAACCGCCTGCAACATAAGCGTAGGTACGCGCTACATATACTCGGTGTGGGTCGCGCAACGCTACATGCACGTCTTCCAGCATCCTGGCTTCTTCTGGAAGCGTAATGTCCGCCACACGCATCCCTGTGTCATCTAGTACGAACAGGTAACGGAACTGGATTGCAGTCGCTCGGGCATTGTTGACCGGCAGAACGCCAACCAGTTGCGGGGAAAGTGGGTCGTCGATATCAACAATAACCACGCCGGCATCTGCGGCTATGTACGCGTAATGACCTCCAATTGATATGTGCCGTGCACCATACAGGATTTTATTTTCATTCCATGTTTTAGCGCGCTCAAGAATATTGTTGCGTGGATCGCCATCAGCGAGTGTGTTGACGTTGACTGCAATCAATCCTTCTACTGCGTCAGTAATAAAAGCGTAGTTGTACATGGCATGGAATGGTTGCTCCATGTTTGTAACGCGCATCAACTCGCCCTGGTTGCGGTCCGGTGCAATCGGCTGATTGGTCGGCAGAGCCATGCAGGTAGCATTTTCCGTTTTCAGATTCGTATCATGACCACCGGGCCCGAAGGGCGCTGAAATGATGCGCTGGGATACGCCCTTGTTTGCAACAGAGGCGACGTCGTACACACGGAAGCCTTTCTTTCCGGCAGCCGCATACAGGTATTCACCCCGCAATTGTAGGCAAGCCACCGGGCCGCCCCTGTGGTGATAGCCTTCCTTGAGCTTGCGATTTTTATCCTGGTGTTTGGCGTACCAGTCCGGGTACGCATAACGGTGCAAGTAACTGCCGATTACCGCCTGTGGTTCCTCGTACTCGGTAAC
>JAZFYH010000096.1:0-4197 GCA_036443475.1 Gammaproteobacteria bacterium
TACACGACTATCGTAGGGGTACAGGAAGATGTCATTGACATCCTGCTCAATCTGAAAGACTTGGCCGTGCGAATGCACAACCGCGATGAGGCAGTGCTGAACCTCTCTAAAAAAGGTGCTGGCCCGGTTGTCGCCGGTGACATCGAACTTGATCACGACGTCGAGATCATGAACCCGGAAATGGTCATCGCCAATTTGAATAGCAACGGCGAACTCAGCATGCGTTTGAAGATTCAACGCGGCCGTGGTTACTCACCGGCAAATCAGCGCCAGAATCTGGAAGAAGGCACCCGCACGATCGGACGTTTACAGTTGGACGCGTCGTTCAGCCCGGTCAAGCGGGTCAGCTACTCAGTCGAAAGTGCACGTGTTGAGCAGCGCACCGACCTGGATAAGCTGATAATTGATATCGAAACCAACGGCACGATTGAGTCGGAAGAAGCCATTCGACGTGCTGCCACTATATTGCGCGATCAGCTGGCAATCTTTGTTGACCTGGAAGGTGACGATGAATCTGCTGCAAAGAGCGCTGAGGCACAGATCGACCCGATACTGTTGCGCCCAGTTGACGAACTCGAGTTAACTGTGCGATCGGCTAACTGCCTCAAGGCGGAAAGTATTCATTACATCGGTGACCTGGTTCAGCGTACCGAAGTTGAATTACTAAAGACGCCGAACCTGGGCAAGAAATCGCTTACCGAAATCAAAGATGTCCTTGCACAGCACAGCCTGTCGTTGGGCATGAAACTGGAAAACTGGCCGCCAGCCAGCTTGAAAGCAAAGGACGACGTGTCCTTCTGAAGCGGCTGCAATACGTGGAAATAGGGTAAAGACAATGCGTCATCGCAAATCAGGTCGACAGTTAAACCGTAACAGCTCACATCGCAAGGCGATGTTGCGTAACCTTGCAGCATCCATCTTGCGGTACGAGACCGTTAAGACGACATTGCCGAAGGCAAAGGAAATTCGTGGCGTGGTGGAGCCGTTGATCACCTTGGCAAAAGAAGATTCGGTTGCCAAGCGTCGCCTGGCGTTTGATCGTCTGCGTGACCGCGACATCGTAACCAAGTTGTTCACTGACCTGGGCCCGCATTACAAGGATCGTGCCGGCGGTTACTTGCGCATCATGAAGTGCGGGTTTCGTACCGGTGACAACGCGCCTATGGCTTACATCCAGCTGGTTGATCGTGAAGCGACTGCAGAACGAGAAGCCGTCAAAGGTTAATATCCGCAGCACGGGTAAAAATTCCATACAATGGCCTCATAGTAGAGGCCTTTTTATTACTTCTCTTCATGTCAGAACGACCAAATGTTTGGAATGAGCAGAATCGCGGTTATGCCAAGTATGATATTCAACGGCAGGCCGAACTTCGTGTAATCGGTAAAGCGGTAACCACCCGGGCCGTATACCATTAGATTAGTCTGATAGCCGATGGGCGTCGCAAAGCTGGCGGATGCCGCGAAAGCGATCGCCATCGCGAATGGCATAAATGCGATCCCCTCAGCGTGTGTGGCGGCAAATGCGATGGGAAACATCAACACGGCTGCTGCGTTATTAGTAATCATTTCCGTAAGCAAAACGGTTCCAACGTATACCATGATGAGCATGGTCATCGGGTTGTCACCGGCCAGTTGCAACAGGCCGCCGGCCAGATAACTGGCTGCACCGGAAACATCCAGGCCCTTGCCGATACCGAACGCGGCAGCAATAACCCCCACCACGCGCAGATCCACGCTGCGTCTGGCAACGGTTGCCGTGCAACATCGCGTGACTACCATGCCGGCTGCACCGACTAGCGCAGCTGTCATGACATCGAAAATTTCCAACACAGCACTGCCGACAACAATAAACAAGATCAACCAGGCCGCCCAACTTCGCTCATATCGCGGCACGGGTGACCCTTCAATCGGGCGCACCAACAGAAAGTCACGCGAGTTACTCATGCGATGCGCAAAATTTGTATCAGCCTCAAGTAGCAAAGTGTCGCCGGCATGAATTTCAATATCACCGATTTTTCGATTGATACGCTTGCCTTCGCGGGCGACCGCGATGACCACCGCGTTATACAGGTTACGGAAGCGGCTGTCCTTAATGGTCTTACTTACGATTGGCGAGTTGCCCGATACCACGGCTTCGATCATGCTGCGGTGTGCACGGTGTCCTTCAAGCTTGAATACCTGGTTGGTTGCTGGTTTGAGTCCCTTGATTTTCTGCAGGTCAACGATGGATTCCGTGATACCGGCGAACACCAATCTGTCACCACCTTTCAGTTTCTCATCCGGGCCCACCGCTGCAATAATCTGGCCATCCCGATCAATCTCGGCCAGGTAAAGCCCTGGCAGGTGACGCAGACCGGCTTCTTCTACGGTCAGGCTTTCCAGCGGGCTTTGTTCCTCCACGAGCATTTCCACCGTGTATTCACGCGGGTCCTGTAAGCCTGCCATCGGTGGTACTCGTTCAGGCAACAACCAACGACTCGTCAGGATTACGTAAACGGTACCAATGATTGCGCAAGGCACACCAAGCCAGGCAATTTCAAAGAATCCCATACCACTGCCGGTCTCACTGAGCAGTAATCCGTTTACGACGAGATTGGTACTGGTACCGATCAACGTGCACATACCGCCAAAGATGGCCGCATAACTTAAAGGGATCAGAAGGCGTGATACCGATACCTGGTATTTTTTTGCCCAATCGATCACCGCCGGTAAAAATGTAGCTACAACCGGCGTGTTGTTCATGAACGCGCTGAATAACGTTACTGGCAACATTAATCGTACTTGTGCAACAGGCAGTTTATTGTCGCGACCAAACATCTGTTTGGTCACCCATGTGAGCGCGCCGGTTTCGCGCAAACCCGCGGCGACCACGTACAAGGCAGCGATGGTCAACAGACCGGGATTGGCGAATCCGCTCAATGCCTGTTCGGGTGAAACAACACCAAACACCAGATATAAGGTCAGGCCGCCGAAGAACACCACGTCCGCAGAGATTCGCGTGATAACCAATGTCGCCAGGCAAAGCAACACAACACTAATGGCGAATATGGCTTCAATACTGAGTGGTTCCATGCGGGTCTCCGCGTGCGGTACTGGCGATTATACGTGGTCGTGCGTCTTACGCATACAACGCCGGTTTACACGACCGTGATTGAAGTAGAGCATGGAGTAACTATTTCACGCACCGCGGGGTAATAACACGGGTAAGATGAGTTAAGGTTTCAGCAAATGAAAGCGAATGAGCCAACGTTTAACCCAAAACATAAATTTGAGTACTGGAAAGTTATGAAGTTTTTCTATACGGGCTTTTAGAATTCCATTGGAAGTTTGCTCGAATGAAATTTCCTTGTAAGGCCTTCGGATATGTTGATCTCGGCGAGCGAATAGTATTTTTAAAGTGTTTACATCGGACTTGCTTAGTATGTGCCTCTCCACGAAATGACTAGGTATTGGGCGGTCAACATAAAGCGTTGAATGAATTTTGCCATTATCATGAGACGGTGGATCGATTGTATATAGGTAGATCGCAATGGACTTTCTTGAAATTTTTGTACCAATTTTCGGATCAATTTTCTTAAAGCCATGCCAAGAGTGCTCGCTCGTTTCAAATATTACGCAACGGTTGCGTACCGGCAAGATTTCTATAACTTCATCATCACCATAGGGGTTTGAATGTAATTCGAGTGAGCCACCCCACTCAGAAAACCAGGGTTCATTTAAGTAAATGAGTAGATTAAGTCGTCGATACCAATGTGTAGTCGGATGTCGATTAAAATCAATATGAATATCTAACTGTTGACCTGGCTTGTTCTCATGCGTTCCGCCGCCAAAATAGTGGGGGTCAAACAGTAAATTAGGTATTCCAGTAACACCGCTAGCACAGTCAAGAAAATTACTGGATTGAAACCAGCGGTCTAGTTTTTCAAAAGCAGGACCAATTTTCCCTAGCGATTCATGGACAGATTTTCCGGAGGCCTTGCCGGCCTCGTTCAGATAGTTACCGCTTTCGAATGTCGGAAACTGTTCGATTAATGCCGAACACAGTGCATCATCCAAAAAATTATTTAAAACAATGTGCGGGAACGGCGTTGCGTGAGAAAAACATTGATGCATGGCGAGTATTTCACCTGCCAAGTCGGCACGCATACATGCGTTGATCGAGCGTGTACTGCTCTTATCCATCCGTGTCGCTCACTA
>JAZFYH010000097.1:0-3245 GCA_036443475.1 Gammaproteobacteria bacterium
GTGGCGCAACGCAACGCTGAGATCACGGAAAAGATGCCCGTCAGTGTTTGAAATGCCGGATGCCGGTAAACAACATCACCATATTGTGGTCATTTGCGGCTGCAATCACTTCCTCATCACGCACGGACCCGCCGGGATGAATAACGGCGCTGATGCCGGCTTCCGCGGCACGGTCAATGCTGTCGCGAAACGGAAAAAATGCGTCCGATGCCATCACGGCGCCTTGTAAAGAAAGATTTGCGTCGAATGCTTTTAGCACAGCAATGCGCGCTGAATCCACGCGACTCATCTGGCCCACACCGATTCCCACCGTTCGGCCATTCTTTACGTAAACAATAGCGTTCGACTTCACAAATTTTGCTACTTGCCAGGCAAAACGCAAGTCGGCTAACTGTTCCGCGGTGGGGGTCTGCTTACTGACTACCTCGAGCGCGATGTCATCAACGCTTATGTCGTCCGCCGTTTGAATCAGCAGGCCACTGGTGACGCGCTTGATGTCATGTTGTGGTGTGTTGTCACCAGGCGGAATTTCCAGCGCACGTATGTTCGGTTTATCAGCCAATATTTCTCTGGCCGCAGAATTAAAACCGGGCGCCACGATGACTTCAACAAATTGCTGCTGCAAAATATGTGTAGCCGTGGCGCCGTCGACCTCGCGATTGAAAGCGATAACCCCACCAAATGCAGAGGTGGCATCGGTTTCATAAGCGAGTCGGTAAGCCGCTTTGCAATCGTCTGCCAGTGCCACACCACAAGGGTTGGCATGCTTGACAATGACACAGGCAGTTCCGGCAAATTGCCGCACACATTCCCAGGCCGCGTCGGCGTCATAAATGTTGTTAAAGGAAAGTTCTTTACCCTGCAGCTGCTTGAACGACACCAGGCTGCCAAGCGCGGGATACAGGTCGCGGTAAAACGCCGCGCGTTGATGCGGGTTCTCGCCGTAGCGCAGGTCCATAAGTTTCACGTAGCGTGCATTGGCCTGGTCGGGGAATTCGCGGCGCGTGCCATCCTGGTTAAGGCAAGACATGTAATCACTAATGGCCGCGTCGTAATTGGAAACGTGATTGAACGCGGCGACCGATAAATCAAAGCGCAGCTTGTCTCCCAGGCAACCATTATTATTTTCAAGTTCCTTTGTTACTAAAACGTATTGCTCTGGATGAGTGACCACACCGACGTTGCGAAAGTTTTTTGCAGCCGCGCGCAGCATTGCAGGTCCACCAATGTCGATATTCTCGATGGCGTTTTCGAGCGAACAATCAGGTTGCGCAATAGCCTCTTCAAAGGGGTACAGGTTAACGACTAAAAGATCGATGGGCGCAATACCATGCTTAGCCATGACGGCGTCATCCGTACCGCGTCTTCCCAGCAATCCGCCGTGAATTAGCGGGTGCAAAGTCTTGATGCGACCGCCCATGATTTCAGGAAAACCGGTATGACTGGAAACTTCGGTTAGCGTAATGCCGGCTTCAGCAAGCAGTTTCGCCGTGCCACCCGTGGAAAGAATTTGTATTCCGGCAGCGGCCAGTATCTGCGCAAAATCCACAACACCGGTCTTGTCAGAAACACTAATGAGTGCGCGGCGAACGGGTTGCATGGTCAGGAAGCCCCTCGTTAGGAGCGGCGCATTCTACCAGACACAGGTAAGCTGCACCGCAAAGCGTGCAGCCACGGGGTTAGCAGACAAGAGGGCCGTTCCAGTTAGTCGTGCAGGCCGTGAAAGCGAAGTTTCTTGCGTAGGGTACTGCGGTTAATACCAAGTACTTCGGCAGCACGTGACTGGTTGCCACGCGTGAATTCCAGCACAGCACGCAGGAGGGGTTCCTCGATTTCGTGCACCACAAGATCGTACAGGTTGCCCGGCATGTGCCCATCAAGGTCGGCGAAATACTTGCGTAATGCTGCTTCTGCGCAGTCACGCAAGGGCTGGTTATTCTGTTGCGGAATAACGAACATGGCCTGATCTTCTGTGGTAATTCTTTCTGCGTTTGTCCCCCGACTGCTCATGCCGCCAATTCCTCCATATCCATCAAGTTTGCGAACATTCTGCGTATCAGTAGCATTTGTTCGCGAGTTGTTTCGATTTTCACTATCCGCCGACGATGGTGTTCCGCCCGCGAATCCGCTTTGCAATACCAGCCGATGTGCTTGCGTGCCACCCTGACGCCGGTAAAGTCACCGTAAAAGCGATAAAGATTTTCCAGGTGACACACCAATATTGCTTCAATTTCACCTAGCGAGGGTGCCGGCAGATACCTGCCGGTCGCCAGGAAGTGATCGATCTCCCTGAATATCCAGGGCCTTCCCTGGGCGGCGCGTCCGATCATGATGCCAGCCGCACCGGTTTCCTGTAGCACACGTTGCGCCTTTTCCGGTCCGCTGATGTCACCGTTGGCGAGCACCGGGATGTTGACTGAGGCAACAATGGTTCTAATTGTTTCGTACTCTGCGTCGCCGCCAAATGCGTCGGCGCGGGTTCTGCCATGTACGGCCAGGGCCTGTATGCCGGCTTGTTCCGCAATTTCCGCGATACGCGGTCCATTACGGTGTTCCCTGTCCCAGCCGGTCCGGATTTTCAACATGACCGGTACTTCGACGGCAGCGACCACGGCATCAAGTATACGTTTGACCAAGTCCTCGTCTTGTAACAACGCGGAGCCGGCCGCTTTGTTGCAAACCTTTTTTGCCGGGCAACCCATGTTGATGTCGATAACCTGGGCGCCTAAAGCAACGTTACCCGCCGCGGCTTCGGCCATCAGCTCCGGATCTGCGCCTGCAATCTGAATAATGCGCGGTTCCAGTTCGCCGCTGTGGTCCATTCGCGTGCTTGATTTGCGGCTGGACCAGAGTCGGGTGTCCGAAGTGACCATTTCAGAAACCGCCATGCCCGCGCCGTGCCGTTTACAAAGCTCGCGAAATGGCCGATCGGTCACTCCTGCCATCGGCGCAAGCACAAGTCTGTTTGCCAGTTCGTACGCGCCGATTTTCATGCTAATGCCAAAGCGTTTCACGCAGGGGGAAGGAATAATAACGGCTTCGACGTAGGTGTCAAAGAATAAAAATTTCGGGAAAATTTCGCACCCACGGAATAATTAAAAAATCAATAGAACATGGAAATATTTTTGAAAAATTTGTTTCAAAACTAAAAAAACGTCAACGTGTGTCGCTTGCGGGATTTCCACGGCAGATGCGTCGATCTTTCTGCAAAATGCACGGAACCATTTCGAATCCCACAGCGTCTT
>JAZFYH010000098.1:0-2758 GCA_036443475.1 Gammaproteobacteria bacterium
GGCAATCGGAATTTAAGGTCAGTCTACGGCAGGTTAAGTCCTACCAGCAGGGTTTGTTGTACCTGGCCGGTGATGCAGCGCACGTTCATTCACCCGCGGGTGGACGTGGGATGAACCTGGGGATTGAAGACGCCTGTAGTTTTGCAAGACGCGTGGTGGAAGGTGGTCTGGAGAATTACACTGCGGATAGGCAGCCAATTGGTAAAAAAATTATTCGCTTAACCGACCAACTCTTCCGTACCGCCAGCACCACCAATCCTGTCAAACAGCGACTGCGTAACTTTATGCTGCGAAACGTATTCAGTCGGGAATTCTTTCAGTCGCGCTTTCGTTGGGAGATGTCTGGTTTGAAACTGCCGTTCAAGTGAGTCTTATGCCCATTAACACACTATTAGACGCTGCGTTTAAAAGCATCCGCCGTTTTCTTGCTGAGCGTGACAAGAAATCAATACAACCGACACCCGAAGCTTTAGCGGAGTTGGATCAACTTGATTGTGTCTTGCCGGAACAACCTGTTGACGCACTCGAAGTGTTTGAAAAGCTGGACCGATTCGGATCACCCGCAACGCTGGGAACGATCAGCGGCCGCTTTTTCGGTTTTGTTATTGGCGGATCACTGCCCGTTACTACCGCGGCAAATATGTTAGCGAGTGCCTGGGACCAGAATGCAGCGTTGCAAGTTTGTTCACCGGTGAACGCCAAACTCGAAGAGGTTGCCGGGCGCTGGTTAGTCGAATTATTGGGATTACCAACAGGCACTGAAACCGGATTCGCCACGGGTTGTACCATGGCGAATTTTACGGGACTTGCGGCGGGTCGACACCGCGTTCTGGCCAATAAGGGATGGGATGTAGAAGCGGACGGATTATTTGCTGCGCCTGAGTTGAATGTATTTGTTGGCGCTGAAGCACACCCCACGTTGTATAGCGCTCTCAGCATGCTTGGCCTGGGAAAAAAGCGTGTACACGAATTGCAGGTTGACGGCCAAGGCAGGATTCGCGCTGACCGCTTACCGACAGATTTGCGGCCCGACATCGTTTGTATCCAGGCCGGAAATATCAATACCGGTGCGTTTGACCCCGCTGGAGAAATTATAGATTGGGCCAAAGAAAATAATGCCTGGGTGCATGTTGACGGCGCGTTTGGCTTGTGGGCTGCTGTAATTCCCGAGTTGCACGATGTTATTGATCCGTTTCGGCGCGCAGACTCCTGGGCAACGGATGCGCACAAGATGTTGAACACGCCTTATGATTGCGGTCTGGTTTTTACCCGTGATCGTGAGGCCATTATCAACGCTATGTCACAACGTGCGTCGTACCTTCAGGAGGGGGAACAGCGTGAGCCCGGTCATTTCGCACCGGAATTGTCCCGTCGAGCAAGAGGTGTGGAGGTGTGGGCAGCGTTGCACGCACTGGGTAGACAGGGTGTGCATGATCTGGTTGCACGTTGTTGCGCACATGCGCGGCGGTTTGCCAAAGAGCTGCAGTCTGCTGGCTATGAGATATTGAACGAGGTGGTATTCAACCAGGTTCTGGTCAGTTTTGGCGACGCGCGGGTTACTGAACGCGCGGTGGAACTGATTCAGCAAGAAGGTACCTGCTGGGTGGGCACCTCGGTCTGGCAGGGCAATACGGTTATGCGCATTAGTGTCAGCAACTGGCAAACCAGCGACGAAGATGTTACCCGCAGTATTGCCAGCATGCTGAATGCGGCGGAAAAGGCGAAATCCTGATTTTGTTGAGCTGCATCAATACCGGTAAAGGAGTCAGCATCCACGCTTGACTTGATATAAAGTATGCCGGGTTCGGCACGAAGGCGGGGGATGGTTTGGAAATCCGTTTTGGCAATTACGTCCGTGAAATCAACTTGCGGCAGATTGAACTCAAGTACGGTGACCTGGTGCCGAAACTTGAGTTCGATGACCAGGGCAATGAGATCGATTACAAGCCCGGCACGGTAAAGCTGCGCTCCATCGACGCCTACCGCCTCGTTCAACCTTACGTCACGACGCGATTTGTTGATCAACTGAAAGCCGTCGTGCCCTTGGCCGTTTACCTGGCCCTGTTCCAGTACCTCGTTTTGCAGCAACCCGTCCAAGATGCCCTGGTCATAACCGGAGGCCTGTTTGCCGTAATTTTGGGCCTGATGTTGTTCATGGAAGGATTAAAAGTCGGGTTGATGCCCTTCGGTGAAACGTTAGGCCATACACTGCCTTCCAAGGCCTCATTGGGTGTCGTTCTGGGTGTAGCGTTCCTTCTGGGCATCGGGGTAACGTTTGCAGAACCGGCAATTGGTGCGCTGAAAGCCGCAGGCGCAATCGTCGACATCGAGCGTGCGCCGTACCTGTACCTATTGTTGAATGATTACGCGGAAACACTGGTCCTCATGGTCGGCATCGGTGTCGGACTCGCCGCAGTGATTGGCACTTTGCGCTTCCTTAACGGCTGGAGTCTCAAGCCGCTTATTTTTGGTTCGATGGTCCCGGTGATTGGCCTTTCATTATTTATAAGTGGCAACGAGCATCTGGCATCGGCCCTTGGCTTGGCCTGGGATACCGGCGCGGTAACGACCGGTCCGGTTACCGTACCCTTGGTCCTGTCGCTGGGAGTGGGCATTACCGCCGCAGCGGGTAAGGGCAGCTCCTCGTTATCAGGATTCGGCATCGTGACCCTGGCATCGTTGTTCCCGATCATTGCCGTGCTGTCGCTCATTATTTACGTCGGCCAGACTGTAACACCGCAGGAAATTCTCGCCGGCG
>JAZFYH010000099.1:0-4555 GCA_036443475.1 Gammaproteobacteria bacterium
AACTGCGGTGCGCCCATCGGGTTGCTCCAGGGACGCACACCTTCGTCGACAATGAGCTTGGTCCACTCGAACGCCTGCATGCCGACAAATGAGGCGCCCAACAATGCGGTCACCAGTAACAGCCAGAAGGTGACTTTGCGGTTCTTCTGATAGCCAAACTTGACTGCCATGGCCATTGTGCCGCTGCTTGATATGAGGATGAACGTCATAATGGCAATCAGCAGGAGCGGGACTTCCACACCAAAAACTCTGAGCGCAAACACTTCACTCGGATTCGGCCACTCCACGGTGGTCGACATGCGCACCGTCATGTAGGAAACGAGAAAGCACGAGAAGATGAAGGTATCGCTGAGCAAGAAAATCCACATCATGGCCTTGCCCCAAGGCACACCCTTGAAGGCTCGCTGATCGGATGACCAATCGGCAACGAGACCTTTTAGCCCGGGTTCTAAAATAACGGTTTCAGCCACAATACGAGACCCTTTCTCTTTTTATGTTGTCAACAGCAACGCAAATAAGATCAGCCACACCACCAACAAGTAGTGCCAATAGACGGCACACAACTCGACTCCGAGCCTGATTGACTCCATGTCCTGGCGGCGCCAGAGCCGGGATACAGATCGTGACAACGCCACCAACCCACCCATCAGATGCAGAGCGTGCACGCCGGTGAGTACGTAGAAAAACCCGTTAGCCGGATTATCCGTAATCAGATATCCGGAGGAAGTCAGTTGGTCCCATGCCGCCAATTGACCGATAATGAACGCCACCGCACAAGCACCGCCAAGAGCGACGCCCCGCCATACCGCTTGTACTTCGTTTCGTTTCGCAGCGTTCCAGGCCCGTTGCAAAAAGATGCTGCTCAGCACCAGAATACCCGTGTTAATCCAGAGCAGCGTTGGTTCTGTTAGCGGCCGCCAGTCGGGATATTCCATGCGGATGGAATAAGCGCTGATGAACAGCGCAAACAACGAGGTCGCCACGGCGAGAAATACGCCCAGCCCCAACTTCATATTCGACAACGGCTTGGCTGTAACCAGGGATCGCACGCCTTCATCGCGCACGCTGTCGGTGGCCGGGTCTGCGACCCACGGTGTAACGTTGATCGTCTGCTTGATCAGCCACCAAACGATCGCGCCCATCAACAGGGCAAGGAAAATCAGCGTAATGCTCAACTATTGTCCTCTCGTGCCTACTTTGCCTGAGTACGCCCCACTCATTGCCCGGAAGAGTTTTTCAAATCCGATGGCGAAACGTTCTGAGGAATATAGTCTTTCTCAGCACCCGGTACCCCGTAGTCGTACGCCCAGCGATATACCGAAGGAAGTTCGGGACCAAAATTTCCATGTTTCGGTGGCGTGTCCGGCGTCTGCCACTCGAGTGTAGTGGCTTCCCAGGGATTGCCGCCGGCTTTCTTACCGCGGAAGTAACTTATCACGAGGTTGTAGAGAAAGAATAACTGGGCAAAGGCAACGATGATGGCCGCAATAGTGATCGCGGCGTTTAGATCCTGAGCGGATTCCGAAATAAAGGCGGTATCACCGTAGGCGAAGTAGCGCCGCGGAATGCCCTCGAAGCCCAGGTAGTGCATCGGGTAGTAGATGGCATAGGTGCCCAGGAAAGTCATCCAGAAATGAATCTTGCCCAAGCCATCGTCGAGCATCCTGCCGGTAATTTTCGGGTACCAGTGGTATATGGCACCAAAGATAACGAGTACCGGCGAGACCGCCATTACCATATGGAAATGCGCAACCACGAAGTAGGTGTCTGAAAGCGGCAAGTCGACCGTCACGTTACCTAAAAACAAACCCGTTAGTCCGCCGTTGATGAACGTAAACACAAAGCCGATGGCAAACAGCATTGGTACATTCAGGCGAATGTTGCCACGCCACAATGTGAGTACCCAGTTATACACTTTAAGCGCTGTTGGCACGGCGATGATGAGCGTCGTGGTCGCAAAGAAAAACCCAAAGTACGGATTCATGCCGCTGACATACATGTGGTGTGCCCACACGATGAAACTGAGCCCACCAATGGCGACGATCGCCCAAACCATCATTCGGTAACCGAAGATGGCCTTTCTTGCATGCGTGCTCAGCAAATCAGACACGATGCCAAATGCGGGCAATGCCACGATGTAAACCTCCGGATGCCCGAAGAACCAGAACAGATGCTGAAACAATACCGGGCTACCACCGTCATAGGCGGTTTGCTCACCCAGAGAGACCATGGCCGGCATAAAGAAGCTGGTACCGATCAAGCGGTCCAACAGCATCATGATGGCGCTGACGAACAAGGCGGGAAACGCAAGCAATGCAAGCACTGTGGCTATGAATATGCCCCACACCGTGAGCGGCAAGCGCATCAAAGACATGCCGCGCGTGCGTGCCTGCAAGACCGTGACGACGTAATTCAGACCGCCCATCGTGAAACCGATAATGAACAGCGCGAGCGACACCAGCATAAGGATAATGCCGCCATCGATCCCCGGTGTACCCGGGCTGATCGCCTGCGGCGGGTAAAGTGTCCACCCTGCACCAGTCGGCCCACCTGGCACGAAGAAACTCGCTACGAGAATCAATACCGCGGCCAAATACACCCAGTAACTGACCATATTGAGGTAGGGAAAGACCATGTCCCGCGCCCCGACCATCAGCGGAATCAGGTAATTGCCGAATCCGCCCAGGAACAAGGCCGTCAACAGATAGATCACCATGATCATGCCGTGCATGGTGACAAACTGCAGGTAACTGCTGGGGTCGATGAAGGAAAACGTATGCGGAAATCCCAACTGCAGGCGCATCATTATGGACAGAACCAGCGCAACCAAACCAATGCCGATTGCTGTAATGGCATATTGCACAGCGATCACCTTGGCATCCTGGCTCCAAACGTATTTACCGATCCAGGTTTTCGCGTGATAAAGCTCCATCTCCTCCACTTCGGCGGGTGGAGCAAAATCCACTGCATCATGGGCGGTCTCTGACATCAGTGTTTCTCCCTAGTAGCGACTTTGTGCTGAGGTTTGCGTCCGGATAAGGTATTGATGTAGGCGACAACATCGTTAACCCGCTCGTCGGTTTGCAATATCGCCGCCATCAATGACATTTGCATTCCGTATTCATCACCGGAATGCGCACCGCGAATTCCGGCGCGGAAATTTTTCAGTTGATTGACCAAATACCAGTCGCTCATGCCGGCTTGGCGGGGGGCGTTAGTAGCGGCAACACCTTCCCCGTTCACGCCGTGACAAGCACCGCAAGTCCTGTAGATCTTTTTGCCTGCTTCGACGTCGCCCGCGACCGTGGTTGGCGACGGGTTATCCGGCAATGTCTCTATGTAGGCGATGACGTTTTCGACGGCGGCCTGGTTGAACAGGACTGCAGCCATGGCTGCCATTTGCCGCCCATATTCGTCATCCTTATGTGCTCCGCGTGCGCCCGACTTGAAATACTCGATCTGTCGCCGCAGGTACCAGCCTTCCTGACCAGCCAGTTTCGGCGCGTTCAGGTTTGGATTACCCTCGCCGGCGGCGCCGTGGCAGGTCGCACAAACGGCATAATTACCTTGCCCGAGTTGCGCGTCTCCTGGTTTTTTCGCCAGTACTTGCGCGTAGGTTGGTTGCTCAGCCAACCATGAATCGAAGTCCGCCTGCTCGTCGACCACGACCATCCCTCGCATGGCGTGGTGGGCCACACCGCACAGCTCTTCACACAGAATTTCGAACTCACCGGTGCGAGTTGGGGTGAACCAAAGATAGGTAATGAGTCCCGGCACCATATCCATCTTCACCCGGAACTGTGCAACCGCAAAATTGTGGAGCACGTCCTTGGATCGCAAATTCACCTTAACCGGTTTATCTATAGGCAAGTGCACAGTTTGGCTGGACACGAGCACGTCATCCTGGCCGGCGGGATCGTCCGCGTCCATGCCGAACGGATTGTCATCGGTGACGTATCTGGATTCGACGGCACCAAACTTGCCATCCTTCCCGGGCAAGCGAAAACTCCAATGCCACTGTTGTCCGACCGCCTCGATCACGTGTGCGTCTTCGGGGACAGTGACAAACTCGGCCCACACAAAAAGGCCTGGAGTTAGCAGAGCAGCCACGCCCACCGTCGTGATGCCGATAAGCCATGCCTCGAGCTTTTTGTCTTCCGGTTTGTACTCCGAGCGTCTGTTGCGTTTATAGCGAAATCGGATGACCGCGTACGCCATGAACAAGTTGACGGCTACAAACACAGAACCAGTTACCCAGAATGTAAGATCGATCGTAAAGTCGATGGTGCTCCAGTTAGACTCAAGTTCAGTGAGATACCACGGACTTATGATATGGAACATCACGGAACCGACGACCAACAAAATCAATACAATTGCGAACACCATGAAACTTA
Organism: Gammaproteobacteria bacterium; assembly: GCA_036443475.1. Taxonomy (GTDB): domain Bacteria; phylum Pseudomonadota; class Gammaproteobacteria; order Natronospirales; family JAZFYH01; genus JAZFYH01. The sequence continues at coordinate 4,395 of JAZFYH010000099.1, forward strand.
CCCCTTATTCCCGGTAATCATTGCAGCGAGTTCAACTTTGATTGTTGCGATGCCTTGTTTTGAAATCCTCGATGCACCTCGAATTCTACGATGCCCTCGCGGAACTTGAAAAACTGTTGGCAGATCTGTCAATTGATAAAGACCGGCAGGCTGAAAGTCAG
>JAZFYH010000100.1:0-2050 GCA_036443475.1 Gammaproteobacteria bacterium
CTATTACGTCGTGTCCCGCTATTTTTTGCCGGCAGCATTAATCCTGCTGACGTTAAGCATCGATTTCAAATCCATTGCCAGGTTGGGTCGCAAATCCATCATCATGTTTCTCACTGGAACGGTAGGCATTGTCATTGGTGGGCCGATTGCCATTCTTGTATTCAGTGTGATTAGTCCGGAAACCGTGGGCGGTAGCGGGCCGGACGCCGTGTGGCGTGGCATGACCACGATTGCCGGTACGTGGATTGGCGGCGGTGCCAACCAGGTGGCGATGAAAGAACTTTACCAGGTCAGCGACGACTTATTCTCAGCGTTTGTTACCGTTGACATTGTCTGGGCAAACATCTGGATGGCGGTGCTGCTGATAATGGCCGGCAGGTCGAAAGAAATTGATGCGCGCACCGGTGCGGACACCACGGCGATTGAGGCACTACGTAAACGGGTGGAACAGTTCCAGGCCAAATACGCGCGTGTTGCATCGCTGCACGATTTAATGTTCATTCTTGCCGTCGGGTTTGGCTTGACTGCAGTCGCACATCTAATCGGCAATTCCGTTGGACCTTGGATAAACGTGAATTTACCGACGCTTAATAAGTTCAGCCTGAACAGTGTGTTTTTCTGGCTGGTCGTTTCCGCAACAACATTCGGCGTCCTGCTCTCTTTTACCAAGGTCAAGAATCTGGAAGGTGCCGGTGCCTCAAAAATTGGCCAAACATTCATTTATCTGCTGGTGGCAACCATTGGCATGAAAATGGACATTACCGCTATTGCCCGCAATCCCGGTCTATTTGGTGTCGGCGCAGTATGGATGGGTGTACATGCGACATTATTGTTGACCGTGGCCAAGCTTATTCGCGCGCCGGTTTTTTACATGGCCGTGGGCAGCCAGGCCAACGTGGGTGGAGCCGCGTCAGCGCCCGTGGTCGCTGCGGCATTTCATCCTTCGTTGGCACCGGTGGGTGTGATGCTTGCCGTGCTCGGCTACGCGTTGGGAACTTACGCGGCGTACCTGTGCGGCCAGTTGATGCGTATCGCCGCCGGCGGCTGATCAGAAGTGGGCTTCAAAGATCACTTTTCCGGGCACGCGGACGATTACTCGCGTTATCGACCTGGTTATCCGGCCGCGCTTTATGAATATCTCATCGAGCACTGTGCGGCGACCGATGTTGCATGGGATTGCGCCACCGGCAACGGCCAGGTTGCGCGTGATCTTACGCACTGGTTCAAACAAGTTATCGCCACGGATGCCAGTGCGCAGCAAATTAGCAACGCGCCGGCGCAGGACGGAGTCGAATTTCGTGTCGCCACCGCGGAAGAACCGGGCATTGCGGAGAATAGTCTCGACCTGGTGACGGTTGGTCAGGCCTTGCACTGGTTCGACATTCCGCGATTTATGCGCGTCGCAGAACAATTACTCAAATCCGGTGGTGTGTTCGCGGCGTGGACTTACCATCTAAATAGAATCACGCCGGAAATAGATGCGGTAACATTTTATTTATATGAAGACATGTTGGGGCCTTACTGGCCGCCGGAACGCGTATTCGTTGAATCGGCGTATGCCGATATTGAAATGCCTTTTACCAAATTGCCGTTCCCAGCGGCAATTATGCAGGAAGAGTGGACCTTGGCAGAATTTCTTGGCTACCTGAATACCTGGTCCGCCGGGAAACGATTTGCCACCGACCATGGTTTCAATCCGGTGGCAGAACTTGAGCTGCGATTTGAACAAGCTTGGGGTAAGGCGGAACGGAAACGAAACGTCTATTGGCCGTTACATGGACGAATCGGGCTCAAGTCGAAGTAAACAGGCCTGCCAGGTGCTGAACTGTGTGACAAAGTCGGGTGTGACAGAATAGTCAGTGATGAGCGAATTACAGCAAACGCCAGACGTGCCCTCACCGTGTATTGATGCCTGCACGCTTAATGAGTGTGAGGTGTGTATTGGTTGCGGACGCAGCATCGAGGAAATCACCGGCTGGTCGAGCGCCAGTAACGCAGAACGCCTCGCAATTGTGGAGCGTTCAAAAGCACGCCGCAAATCCAACAGACC
>JAZFYH010000101.1:0-12637 GCA_036443475.1 Gammaproteobacteria bacterium
CGGCTTCCAGTAACCGCCGCGTGGATCGAACACGGCCTTGAGCTCTTCCACCAGGAAGGTGACGTCACCACCCTTCCTAAACACGGCGGAGATAATGCGTGTGAGGGCAACGATCCATTGATAGTGATCCAGGTTCTTGGAGTTAATAAACACCTCGAACGGGCGGCGCTGCTCGAACTCGGTGCCTTCGTTCAGCAAGATGTCGTTAATGGTGATGTACATGGCGTGGTCGGAGACCGGGGTTTTCACCTTATAAGTGCTACCGATGAGAATGTCCGGGCGCTCCAGGCGCTCGTGCATGCGGATGACTTCCGCCTTGGGTTTCTTGGCCTCGGCGGACCTGGCGGCCAGCACGTCAATTTCTTCTACCTCGTGGGGTTTGGCCACACCGTACTTGGCAATTCTTTGGTCGATCTTGATGGTCATTTTATATATTCCTTAAATATTACGTTCTTGTTCGTCTCACATCATTCTCAAATCACGCGCGGGTTGTATTTCAATTCTTGTTTCGGTCATGACGACCGCGAACATCCAACGCTAAAGAGTCTCTAAAAAAATGGCCGGGTGGACCGCCGTTTGCGGGCGGCGCCGGGCGTGACCAAACAAGTTTTCTGGACGCCTTTTCGCGCACTTGTTCGGTTGCCTTTCCCAAATAAGCGCCGGCCGGTAACTTGGCACGGCCCACCCGATTGAGCTGCATTTTTTCGCGCGCTCCTTAAGTTGGTTCGCACGAAATCTTGCTACCTCAAATCTCTGGCAAATCGGTTGCGGTTGGGGAAATCACCACAACCTTGCCAAAATGCGATGACCATCCCCGGCCTTGCCCACCGGGGAAGGATCACCGACTTTTTTTGCCCACTCCGGCTAACCGTGCTGAACAGCCGGTAAGGCAAAAATGTCTTCCGTGACGGCTCCCAGATCGCCCCTTACTAGAAACACTTACAAACTCTTAAAACTTGCCGTAATAACCTTCTTTGAGCGCATCATAGAGATTAGCCGCGGTATGAATTTCACCGTCGTACTCAATCTCTTCGTCGCCCCGCGCTTCAACCACGGAATTGTCTTCCAGCGTGAACTTGTACGTGGTGTTCTTTAAGTCGTCTTCTTTCACCAGCACGCCCTGGAAGGCTTCCGGGTTGAAGCGGAAGGTGGTGCAGCCCTTGAGCCCCTGCTCGTAGGCGTACATGTAGATGTCCTTGAAGTCCTTGTACGGATAATCCGTGGGCACGTTGGCGGTCTTGGAAATGGAGGAATCCACCCATTTCTGTGCCGCGGCCTGGATGTCCACGTGCTGTTTGGGTCCGATGTCTTCCGCGGTAATGAAATAATCCGGCAGCTTTTGGCTTTCGTCTTTTGCGTTGGGCATGGCCTTGTCGTTAACCCACTCGCGGTAGGCCAACAGTTCAAAAGAAAACAAGCCGACTTTTTCTTTGGTCTTCTTGCCTTCACGAATCACGTTGCGGAAGTAGTGATGCGCAAAACTGGGTTCGATGCCGTTCGAGGCATTGTTGGCCAGGCTCAAGGCAATGGTGCCCGTGGGCGCAATGGAACTGTGGTGCGTGAAGCGCGCGCCCACGCGGGCCAATTCTTCCACCAGCTCCGGTTCTTCCTCGGCCACGCGCTGCATGTATTTTGAGTACTTGGCATGCAACAGGCGCCCGAGAATCTTGTCACCGACTTTATAGCCGTCGTCTTTCAGCGCAGGACGTTGCCTTAACATTGCATCCGATACTGCAAACTCTTCCAGCATGATGGGCGCCGGACCTTTTTCCCTGGCCAGTTCCAGGGCTTCTTCCCAGCCGGCAAGCGCCAGCTCTTTCGAGATCCGCTCGGAGAAGCGCACGGATTCTTCCGAACCGTACTTGTAACGCAGCATGGTGACGGTGGAACCCAGACCTAAAAAGCCCATGCCGTGGCGGCGTTTGTAAATAATCTCGTCCTTCTGCCCTTGCAGCGGCAAGCCGTTGACTTCCACCACGTTGTCGAGCATGCGGGTAAAGACTTTTACCACTGCGCGGAACTCTTCCCAATCAAAACGGGTTTTTTCGGTGAACGGATCGTGCACGAACATGGTGAGATTTACCGAACCCAGCAGGCAGGAACCATAAGGCGGTAAAGGTTGTTCACCACAGGGGTTGGTAGCGCGGATGTTTTCACACCACCAGTTGTTGTTCATTTCATTGACCATGTCGATGAGCACAAAGCCCGGTTCGGCGTAGTCGTAAGTTGACGACATGATCACGTCCCACACGCGCTTGGCCGGCAGGATCTTGTAAATCTTGCACGCCACCAGGCCGGCGTCGTTTCGCGCGTAACCGTCTTTTATCGGCCAGTCGCGATACGCCACCACTTCGGCATCGTTGACGTCGATGTTGTCGGTTGCAATTTCTGCCGGCGTGAGCGGAAACGCCACCGCCCAGTCAGCGTCGTTTTTCACTGCCTGCATGAATTCATCGGTGACCAGCAGGCTCAAATTGAATTGACGCAAGCGGCCGTCTTCACGCTTGGCGCGAATGAAATCGATGACGTCCGGGTGCCCGATATCAAATGTGCCCATCTGCGCGCCGCGGCGACCGCCCGCGCTGGAGACGGTGAAACACATCTTGTCGTAGATATCCATGAAGCTGAGCGGGCCGGAAGTGTATGCACCGGCGCCCGAGACGTATGCGCCCTTGGGACGCAGGGTGGAAAATTCGTACCCAATACCGCAGCCCGCCTTCAGCGTGAGACCGGCTTCATACACTTTGCTGAGAATGTCGTGCATGGAATCCTGGATGCTGCCTGAAACGGTGCAGTTGATGGTGGAGGTGGCCGGCTTGTGCGCCTGGGCGCCAGCGTTCGATATGATGCGCCCGGCCGGGATCGCCCCATGACGCAAGGCCCACAGGAACCGCTCGTACCAATGTTCGCGGTTGGATTCGTCCTCCACCTCGGACAGGGCGTGCGCCACGCGCTGGTAGGTGTCGTCGACCGCGTGGTCAATGATGGTTCCGTCCTTGGCCTTGAGACGATACTTTTTGTCCCAGATGTCTGCAGACGCCGGTTGAACCGGAATGTCGATGACTTCTGTTGGTGATTCTTTCAACGCGGTACTCATTTTGAGTCCAGTCCTCCCTTCTATGTTCTTGTTTTTAGCTGCGAAGCCAAGCCTGTACGACCGCTTCCATTACAGGCCGAAGGTCCAATATCCCTGGATGAGCTGTGGATAAGCTGTGAACCCGGCAACACAAGATATTGTGTTGCCGTAATTAAAGAGTAGGTTTATCGGTATAGGGTGTCAAGCAATTTCGTTTAATTTTAATAATTATTTTATCAATTATTTCAAGTACTTACCTGCAATATCTTAAGAAGCTTGCTAGTTCCCTTTCCTTATCCCCCGGTCACAGCAAAACACAAGATATAGGTCTTGTCACCGGCTTGCAATACCCTGAAAGGAGAATATTGCATTTTTCTTTGCGACCTGAATCGTCTGGCGAAAAAGCCAGCAATTGCTGGTGAAATCTCCACCAGGTTGGCGATTTTTTGACCGGTTTGCGCGTGCGGAAAACTCGAACATTTTCTAGGTGTGTGCAACGGGTTCAGCAAAAAATTCTGGACTGTTTGAGCCCAAAGCTTTTTGGAACTGCGCACAGGAACTTAAATCCACTTAAAACCCGCTCAGTCACAACTGCGCGCAGGAGCCGCAGAAAAATCTGGACTGTCCGACCTCAAGGCTTCCTGGAGCTGCGCACAGGAACACTTTTAGTGCTTATGGAAGTTCTTGGCTGTTTGCCATTGAAAAAATTCCGATCGCCCCAAAATTAATCACAACCGAATTTTTTAATTGCCACTAAGCACATGATACGGAGGACTAACCATGACACTGATGCGTTATCAACCCTGGGGTGGGTTGTCACACTTACATAACGAAATAGACCGGCTGATCCGCGGCGGCAACGTGACACGTTACGACGAGGACGAACAGGTTGCGGCCTGGGTGCCGGCTGTGGACGTACGCGAAGAGGACGACCGCTTTGTCATTCATGCTGACGTACCGGGCGTGGACCCTAAGGATATCGAAGTCACCATGGAAAACGGCGCACTGACCATCAGCGGCCATCGCGAGTCGGAAAAGGAAGAAGCAGGTAAGGGCTTTTCGCGCGTTGAGCGCAGCTCGGGTTCCTTCTTCCGCCGCTTTACCCTGCCTGACACGGCAGACGCGGAGAAGATCAAGGCCAAGAGCAATAACGGCGTGCTGGAAATCGCTATTGCCAAGCACGACAAGCTGCAGCCGCGTCGCATTAAAATCGACGCTTAACGAACTTAAAGGCCCACCAGCAATCGATGCCTAACAAGCGTTGTGGCTCACCCGCAGACCAGGTTTAACCGAGCAGTAGCGGTCGGCTTATTCTCCCCCCATGTCTCAAGTCGACCGAGATACCGGGCAGGGGCAGACACAAGCCCCTGCTACGGGTCTACATTGAGGGAAATCCTGGCGAGATTTTGGGCTCATAAAAACCCTCGCTAGATTTTGGCTGGGTACACTAATTGAGCGCTGGGCAAGACCTCAGGCTCTTCAGCAGCCCGGCAAGATCCTAAGCTGATGAACATTTAACGTTCGGCAAGGTCTTAGGCTGTCCAGCGGTCTGTTTCTGCTGTGCGACGCGGAAACAGTCTCGCGCATCTGGATTAAACGGTGCAAACTATGCGGTCTGCACCAATAAACAGACCACCTCCCCGAGAGACGATCAGGAAGGAATCCATGAGAAAAAATTTACTCGCCACCGTTCTACTGTTGCCGGCCCTGTTGGCGTGGACCGCTCCCGCTACGTCCGCCCTGCCTGCCGCGATAGACGGCCAGTCACTGCCCACGCTGGCGCCGGTAATTGAGCGCGTGAGCCCGGCGGTGGTGAATATTTCCACCCGCGGCCATATCAATGTACAACGCAATCCGTTATTTAATGATCCGTTTTTCCGTCGTTTCTTCGGTAACCCGCAACAACAACCGCAACGGCGTGAAACCCAGAGCCTGGGGTCCGGCGTCATTATCGACGCCAAGAACGGTTACGTGTTGACCAATCATCACGTGGTCGAAAACGCAGATGAAATCACCGTCACGCTGAACGATAACCGCTCGATTACTGCCGTAGTGGTCGGCTCCGACGTGCGCACGGATGTGGCCATCCTGCAGATCAAAGCCGACAACCTGACCGACTTGAAAATTGCCGACTCCGACAAGCTGAAGGTGGGCGATTTCGTGATTGCTATCGGCAACCCGTTTGGCTTGAGTCATACCGTCACCAGCGGAATCGTCTCCGGCCTGGGACGCACCGGTCTGAACCCGGAAAATTTTGAAGACTTCATCCAGACCGATGCCTCGATCAACCCGGGTAACTCGGGCGGCGCGCTGGTCAATCTGCGTGGCGAATTGGTCGGTATTAACACCGCGATCCTGTCGCGCTCCGGTGGCAACATCGGAATCGGTTTCGCCATTCCGGTCAACATGGCCGCGCAAGTCAAAGACCAGTTGCTGGAGTTCGGCGAAGTACGCCGCGGTGTGTTGGGCATCAATATCCAGGACGTGACACCGGACCTGGCGGAAGCGTTTGAACTGAAGCACAACGAAGGCGCGCTGGTCACGCTTATTGTCTCCAATTCCGCGGCGGAAAAAGCCGGCCTGAAAGAAGGCGATGTGATCACCGCAGTGAACGGTGAACCGGTTGCCGGCAGTACTGATCTGCGCAATCACGTCGGTTTGATGCGCGTCGGTAGTGAAGTGAAACTGTCTGTGGTGCGTGAGGGCAAGCATCGAACTGTTACCGCCATCATCGAGGACCCAGAGGATGTCGTGGTTGCTACCAGCGATCTGCATCCGCGTTTGGAGGGTGCCGAATTCGCTGAAATAGATGAACGCTCACCGTTGTTCGGAAAAGTGGAAGGCGTGCTGGTCGCCAAGGTCGAACCCGGTAGTCCGGCAGCGCGTGCCGGCGGTGTCGGCCTGCGACCCGGTGATATCATCACTTCGGTGAACCGGCGTCGTGTCAGCTCGGTGCCGGACTTTGAACAATTGGTTGGCAAGAACCAGGGTGTGCTGTTGCTGAACATACGTCGTGGAAACGGTGCGTTTTTCCTCCCCGTGAGATAAGCATTAATACATGCAATAAAAAAAATACATACAATAAAAAAGGCCGCTTCGTGCGGCCTTTTTTTTGTCTGTGACGACCTGAATTACTTAGTACCATCGCCGAAGCGGAAAGTGAACGACAACATGTCGATATTTGTAAACTGGACGTTGATGCGGGTCCATTCAAGTTCGAATCTCTTGGTACCGAACCCCATGCCAAACTGCTGGCCTTCACCGTCCAGGTTATTGGTAGGGCCTTCAAAATTTATTTCTGAAGCGCCATAGCCCATTTTGACTTTCCAGAAAACTTTTGAAGGCGTGCGGTAGGCCACGAACGCAGCAATGGAATCAAAGGTGTACTCCACGCCATTCGCCGCACCGTCGTAAAAGGTGCGATGTGATTCGGCTTCAAAAGCAAAGCCCTTTGGAAACTGGAAACCGAACCCCAACCCTAGCTGTACGGCCTCTTGATTACCGCCGGTAATATTCAATGCGGCAGCCTTGAAGCTCCAATAAGAACCGGGATTGAATGGTTCGGCAGCTGCTCTGGGCGCGAAAACCAACATGGCCAGCGACAAGATCGCCGCGCCAAGCGCGGGAAAACCGAAACGTAGTTTCATGATGCGTCCTTTGGTCGCACGACGCGTAGGGCGCCGTTATTTATTGGTTTTTCGCGATACCCGATTATAGCCAAAAGCTTCTCCCAAAAGCTTCTCCAAGGGTCGCCTATCCGCCCCTGCCGATATTGATCAGGACCGCCACGACAATCAACAGCAGGGCAAACAAGCGGGTCAGGGTTTTTTTGGGAAGCTGATGCGCAAGTTTTGCTCCCAGTGGCACGGCCAGCACGCTGCCCAAAGCTATACCCGCCACCGCCGGCCAGTAAATAAAGCCTGTGGCGTACACCGGTAGGCCGGACATTTCCCGCCCTGCAAGCATGAATCCGGTAGCGCCTGATAGGGCCACGGGGAAGGTGCAGGCCGCCGAGGTGCCTACCGCCTTACGGATGCCACGGCCGCACCAAAGCAGTAGCGGCACAGCCATAGCCCCACCACCGACCCCAACCAGGGCGGACACGCTGCCAATAATCAGGCCGGCCAGCGGCATGGCGGGTGCCGGAATCCGGCAGCGAAACTCACTGTCGCGATCACTGGCAAACAACATTCGTGCGGCAATGAACAGCAGAAACAACGTAAACGCGATTTTGAGATTTTGCGCATTCAGCAACGAAGCAATAAACGCCGCCAGTAATCCGCCGGCCAGCAGGCCCGGTGACATCAAACCGACGTCACGCCAGATCACAGCGGATCTTTTCTGGTGTGACAGCGTAGACACCACGGCGGTCAGGACAATCACCGCCAGTGAACTGCCAACAGCAACATGCGGAATAACGTTCGGATCAGTTGCCTGCAATCCGAGCAGGAAAATCAGGGCAGGTACGATAATGACGCCACCGCCGACACCCAGCAGCCCGGCGATCGTACCGGACAAGATACCGACCAGGATGTAAAGCACAACAACCAAATCTCTCTCCCGCCGGAAGTCTTGGTGCGCGTAAAAATACAACCATGGTACCCAGTTCACGATGTAATATCCGCAATTCGTAATAACATCGTTTACCGAATTCCCGGAGCACACCCATGTCACGCACAATCAAATTATTCTTGCTGTTTTCGCTTGTTCTGCCCCTCAGCGTGTTGGCGGAAGAAGCACAAACTACTACCAGCGATGAACCCGAAGCCGCTATTGAAACTGCAAAGCCAGCCGCAGAACCCGAAACAGCCGTTGAAGAAACGGCAGTTGAGACGACCGAACCTAAAATTGTACAAACCGGTACCGTAGGTCGTGGTCAATTCACCAGCGGAATCGAAAATCGCGAGCCCAAAGATCGACTGGAATCCGTCGCATCCGGCGGCACGGTATTTTTCTTCAGTGAATTGCGAGATTTCGCCGGTCAGACAGTCACGCATCGCTGGGTTTACAAAGGCGAAAGCAAGGCAGAAGTCAGTTTCAACGTTGGCGGCAATCGTTGGCGGGTGAATTCCAGTAAAAATATTCGCTCAGACTGGCACGGCACTTGGGAAGTGCAGGTCATCGGCGGCAATGAAACACAGGTGGGCAGTTACACATTGGAAGTAGAAATGCCGGTAGAACCTGAGGCCAATGCGGAAGCTGAGACGCCGGTAGAACCCAAAGCCGAACCTGAAATTGAAACCACTGAACCCGACGCCGAAACTGAAACCACGACCGAGTCGGAATAACAAAGAAATAAAAAAAAGAGCGGCCTTACGGCCGCTCCGACTTCCCTGTCAACCAGCTTCCCTGCCGGTTTCTTCCCTGACGCCTGCATCCCTGCGGTGTTGCCTGGCAATGATGGAAGTCCGGCCACTACAACGCAGCAAACTCATTGCAGCCATACCGTACTACCCTGAATAAGGTCATAAAAATACGTTGTGAAGTAACGGAATAACTCGTAGGTACTAAAACTTAGAAATGTTGGACAACTACCCTGAATCGAGTGCAGTAGTCACCCGTAACTCACTGCTTGATTTTCCGTGAGAGGGTTACAGGCGCACCAGGAGCGAAAAGCCGAGATTACCCACCTGCGACAATGTGTTGATGAGCGCCACACTATCAATTTCATTGGTTGACCGACCACCGCTGAAGCCGATAAAAAAAACTGTTTTCTGCACTAATGCTGGCAGAAAAACTGGCTGCGAAAATTGCCGTTGCGATGAGCGGTAACTTGACATTCATTTCCGTCTCCCCCACGAAAAGGCTGATACGCCAGCTGGTAGCAGGCAGACGGCGTGTCACCTGATGGTGTAGATTAGCGTTACACCTATACTCTATATTTCGTTACCAATCATGATCAGCTCTATTTGCATTCTTGGCGGTACTGGATTCGTGGGCAGTGATCTCGCTGCCCGGTTGGTATCTCGCAAACACCGCATCAAGATACTGTCCCGGCAGCGCGAACGGCACCGCCATCTTCTCCTGTTGCCAACCGTGCAAGTCAGCGACGGGCAATCATTCCAGGTGGATGCGCTGGCCAGGGCGTTCACCGGTCAAGACGTCGTTATCAACCTGATTGGCATCCTGAACGAACGTGGTCACTCGGGTGAGGGCTTTCAAACTGCGCATGTGGAACTGGCGCGCAATGTTGTTACGGCGTGCCGCAAGGCGGGCGTAAAACGCCTGTTGCACATGAGCGCGTTGAGCGCAGACGCCGCAAGTGGCACTAGTGTTTACCTGCGCAGCAAAGGTGAGGCGGAAGGAATCGTGTTGACCCACTGTGCCGGTGAACTGAACGTTACGGTTTTTCAGCCTTCCGTCATCTTTGGCATTGGCGACGAGTTTCTTAACCGCTTCGCTAAAATATTGCGGTTAACGCCGCTCTGGTTTCCGCTTGCCTGCCCCAATACGCGCTTTGCGCCTGTGTACGTCGGTGATGTCAGCGAAGCGTTCATGCGTGCAATGGACAACCCAGAGACTTTTGGCAAGCGCTACGAGCTTTGTGGTCCAGAAATATATACCCTGCGGGAAATTGTTAATTACGTTGCTGAGCTAACCGGTCACCGATGTCATATTGTGGGCTTGCCGAATGCACTTGCTTACTTGCAAGCAGCACTGCTTGAATGGTTCCCCGGCAAACCGTTTTCTCTGGACAATTATCGGTCACTGCAAACTGACAGCGTTTGTCACAAGAACGGTTTTGCCGCATTTGGTATCACGCCGATAAGCATTGACACCGTCGCGCCACGTTATCTTGCTGGTTACCACGCGAGAAACCGTTATGCTTTTTACCGGCGTGAAGCGGGACGCTACTGAGGCTCAGCTGATATCGCGAGCAATTTCCGGATTTCCCGGTCGCGCTCTTCCTTTTCCAGTTGCGCCAGTTGTCGCACTGCGTCGTAGAATTTTCGCAAATCAAAATCATTCTGCGCCAGCAATGCTGTAAACACAGGGCCCAAACGCCGGTATGTGTCAACGGCTGCGATATGTGCGTTGTTGAGGTCACGCTCGAACCACCAGTCAAACCCGTCAAAATTATCCCACGACTTTTTCAATTCCCAATAGCCGGCTTTCAGTTCGGTAAATGCCTGTTGTTTATCATGGCGCATGGTGTTGGCATCGCTAGCGGATGCATAAACTGTGGAGAGCATGTGGTGGGTACGTGCGAGTAAGGCGATAAAATCGGACTGGCGGCCCAGGGACGCCTGGTATTCGATGGTGTCGTCCGGTGAACAACAGGACTTGAGCCAGTAGTAAACACCAACTTCACCTACGGTTGTTGCAAACGCCTCATTAAAATCTGCGTCGTCCTGGACGAAAACAAGTTCATGCGCGAGTTCGTGGAATATCAGTTCTGCCACAGCCGAATCCGGCAAACTGATTATCGTGGAAAACAGTGGATCGTCGAACCATCCTAGGGTTGAATAAGCCAGAACACCATTGATGGCGACGTCGTAACCCTTCCTGCGCATTTTTTGTGCGTAGCGCTCGGCCACGTGCTCGTCAAAATACCCGCGATATGTCAGGCAACCGACCACCAGGTAACACCAGATTTTGGCTTCAAGTGAAAACTCGGGTGTGGCGACCACGTTCCAAACCGCGTAGGGACGATCAAGGTGTACGTAAGACTTGAAACTGCCGCTGTCCGGCAGACCGAGCTCGTTGACCGCGAAGTTGCGTATCTGCACGGCAACACGCAAGCGTTCAACCAGTTCGGGGTGTTCGTCCGGGTTGTTAAGCATGTCTTCTATGGGAATCTGGTCGGCCAGGACAGACAGCTGACCACCGGTGGCCTGCGCGTAGAAACCCAACGAGCAGCCATTTAGAAAAATCAAGGTCAGCACTGCGACCAACAGTCGAATCACACTTGTGGTACTCCTGTTACCATTGCGCCATGCAAATTTACCTCGTAGGCGGTGCAGTACGCGACCATTTGCTCGGACTTCCAGCCCGTGAATGCGATTACGTCGTAGTTGGTGCAACACCGCAAGCAATGCAAGATAAAGGCTTCCGCGCAGTTGGCAAGGATTTTCCTGTATTTCTGCACCCGGAAAGTGGCGAGGAATACGCGCTGGCCCGCACGGAGCGGAAAACGGGGCCGGGTTACCACGGTTTTGAATTTCACACCGCGCCGGAGGTCAGCCTGGAAGAGGATCTTGCGCGACGTGACTTGACCATCAACGCAATTGCCAGGGATGAAAACGGCGAGCTGGTGGATCCGCATGGTGGCCAGAACGACCTGGCGGCCAAGGTCTTGCGGCATGTTTCACCGGCATTCGTGGAAGATCCGGTCCGGGTATTGCGCGTGGCCCGTTTCGCTGCACGGTTTGCGCCGCTGGGGTTCAAGGTTGCCGAGGAAACGCTGACACTAATGCAGACAATGGTGCGCAACGGTGAAGTGGACGCATTGGTACCGGAACGATGCTGGCAGGAAACGCAAAAAGCGCTGGTTGAACCGGCACCGGCCGAATTTTACCGCGTACTGCGTCGCTGCAATGCACTGGCGGTTATTTTCCCGGAAATCGAGCGACTGTTCGGTGTACCACAACCTGAAAATCATCATCCGGAAATCGATACCGGCGTACACACCTTAATGGTGCTTGAACAGGCGGTGCGTTTGAGCGCGGACCCCATGGTGCGGTTTGCCGCATTAGTCCACGATTTGGGCAAGGGCATTACGCCGCAAGACAAGTGGCCCAGTCACCACGGCCATGAAGAAAAAAGCGTGCAACTGATTGGCAAACTTGCGGAACGCTTGTCTGTACCGCGCGCGTATCGCGAACTTGCCGAAATTGTCGCGCGTTACCACGGCAAGGTGCATCGTGTGTTTGAATTGCGTACTGACACCATTCTCAAGTTACTGGAAGGTACCGACGCGCTACGACGCAGTGATCGCTTTGAGCAATTTCTCCTGGCCTGCGAAGCCGACTCGCGCGGACGTAAGGGGCTTGAAGAACAACCCTTTCCGCAAGCCGACCACCTGCGCCACGCTCTGGAAATCTGTAACGAGATCACGACCGCGGCATTCGATACTGACACACTCGCGGGTGAAGAAATCGGCCACCAGCTTAGACAGCTGCGGCTGGACACTTTGCAAATGGAATTAAAAAAACAGTCGATCAGTTAAGTGAACAAATAAATCAACACCAGACCAAACACTACCCGGTAAATGACAAACGGCAACATGCCGATGCGCGCAATCCAGGCAAGAAATAGCGCGATGCAGGCGTAAGCGGTTACGGCCGAAACGGTTACACCGGCCAAGAGGCTGATCCAGTCAACCGGCTCGGGTACAGCCACCAGTTTAAGGATTTCCAACAGCCCTGCCCCGGCAATTACCGGAATGGCCAACAGAAATGAAAAACGCGCCGCGGTAGGACGATCGATACCGAACAACCTGCCGGCGGTCATAGTAATGCCGGAACGTGAGGTTCCAGGTACCAGCGCCAGCGCCTGGGCTACGCCGATCCAAAGCGCCATGTGCCAGTTAAGGTGATAGATATTCGTCACCTTGGACGC
>JAZFYH010000102.1:0-3160 GCA_036443475.1 Gammaproteobacteria bacterium
ACCCTGGTTTTTGTCATACAATCGGTGATCATCGGACTGGCCGCGGCATTTGTCGTTGTTTATCTGCGTCCGGATCTCTTAGATAGCACACGGCGTGGCAATTTCAATCTTGCTGGCCTGCAAGGCAGTGGCCCATCTTCATACGCCGATGCCGTGCGCAGATCGGCCCCTTCGGTCGTGAACATTCATTCGGCCAAACATGTTGGCAATCCAGCTAACCCGCTCCTGAATGATCCGGTGTTGCAACGCTATTTTGGTAACCAGTTACAACCTCAACAACGCATTCAGACCACGTTGGGTTCAGGTGTAATTGTCAGCAGCGACGGTTTCATCCTGACCAATCATCACCTTATCGACGGCGCAGAAGAAATCCTGGTCGCTATGAGTGACGGACGCATCGTGCAAGCTAAAATTGTCGGCACCGACCCAGATACTGATCTTGCCTTGCTGCAACTTCCGCTGGACGGGCTGCCCGTCATTCCGATGGGAATGTCAAACGACTTGCAGGTTGGTGATGTTGTACTGGCGATCGGCAACCCATTTGGTGTGGGTCAGACAGTGACCCAGGGAATCGTCAGTGCGACCGGAAGAAATCAGCTTGGCCTTACAACGTTTGAAAACTTTATTCAGACTGACGCGGCTATCAACCCGGGTAACTCGGGCGGTGCGCTGGTTAATGCACGAGGCCAGCTCGTGGGTGTCAACACCGCCATTTTTTCCCGTGACGGCCAATCAAACGGAATTGGTTTTGCAGTGCCCGTCAATCTTGCACGCGGCGTGATGAACCAGTTGGCAGAAAATGGCCGCGTTATTCGCGGCTGGCTAGGAGTTGATCCGCAGGACTTAACCGTAGAACTTGCGCAGGCATTCGGACTCGAAAACACGCAGGGCGTGGTTGTGCGTGACGTGTTCAGAGGTTCGCCTGCCGAAATTGCGGGCATTCGTCGCGGTGACACCATCACTCATATTAATGACAAACCAGTATTCAACACACGTGACGCGCTGAATCGCATTGCAAGTTCAATGCCAGGAGATACATTACGCATCCGGCTGATACGTGCTGGCCGGAAAATTACCGCAGAAGCGGTAATCACCGAACGATCTTTTCCTTTGCAGGGCTGATTCAATTTGGAACGCGGCGAATCTTTGCGCCAAGTTGCGCAAGTTTTTCTTCAATACACTCGTAGCCACGATCGATGTGGTAAATCCGTTCAACAACCGTTTCACCATCAGCAACAAGACCTGCCAGAACCAGGCTTGCTGACGCGCGCAGATCCGTGGCCATAACCGGTGCAGATTTAAGCTGTGGCACGCCCTTTGAAATTGCCGTATTGCCTTCCAGTCGAATTTCCGCGCCCATCCGCTGCAGTTCTGATACGTGCATGAATCGATTCTCAAAAACCGTTTCGGTAATCGTACCCGACCCGTTTGCAATAACATTCATCGCAGTAAACTGCGCCTGCATATCGGTAGGAAACGAAGGGTACGGGGCTGTGCGAATCGATACGGCGCTGGGGCGTTGGCCTTTCATATCAATTTCAATCCAATCCTCACCTAACACAATATGCGCACCCGCCTCTTCCAGTTTCGCAATGACCGCATCTAGCAGTTCTGGCCTGGTATCCTTCAGCCGCACATGACCACCCGTCAAGGCACAGGCCACCAGGTAAGTACCGGTTTCAATCCGATCCGGTAATACGTTGTATTCCGTACCATGCAAATGATCGACACCCTCAATCACAATCGTGTCGGTCCCAATACCACTGACCTTGGCACCCATGGAATTCAGACACAGGGCAAGGTCCATAACCTCCGGTTCACGTGCCGCATTTTCTATTACGGTCACACCCTCGGCGAGGGTTGCTGCCATCATCAGGTTTTCGGTAGCCGTAACCGAAACCGTATCCAACACGATGTGCGTACCCTTCAGCCGGTCGACTTTCGCGCGGATATAGCCACTTTCAACCTGGATGTCGGCGCCCATTGCCTGCAGACCGGCAATATGCAAATTGACCGGTCGTGTGCCAATGGCACAGCCACCGGGGAGTGAAACATCTGCTTTGCCGTAACGGGCCAGCAGCGGGCCCAATACAAGGATTGACGCACGCATGGTTTTTACCAGTTCATACGGTGCATAAAACTCTTTGATGGACGTAGGATCCACCTCGATTCGCATCTTTTCATCGATCGTTACACCCACGCCCATTCGACCAAGCAATTCAATTGTGGTTGTTACGTCATGTAAGTGGGGAACATTTCCGATGGTTACGGCGTCATCAGCCAGCAACGTAGCTGCGAGAATGGGTAAGGTTGCATTTTTTGCGCCGGAGATGCGAATTTCTCCTTCCAGCCGGGTGCCGCCGCTGATGAGCAATCGGTCCACTTCTGCTATTCGCCCCTGGTCAGCTCATGCGACTTCATCTGGTGTAACCGTGCGCATTGATAAAGCATGAATTTCATTGCCGATCCGGTTTCCCAGTACATCGTATACCATCTGGTGACGCGCAATTGTGCGCTTGCCCGCGAACGCGGTGCTGAGGATTTCGGCCTCAAAATGTACGTTGTCATCACTGCGGACATTGGCCACTGCGCCTTCAATACCGGACTCTATTAGTAGTTTGATTTCTGCGGGTGACATAGTGGCGAAATTTCTTCTTCATTACCTATTCACAGGGCGGCTGATTCTACCGTAAATTGGCCAACCCCGCCGATCATCGACTGGAGTCGCCGGGCGGCTGGTGTATCATGGCGCGCCTTGGGTTTGATGAACGTAGACGGTTGCCTTGGATCACCAGATGCTGATTTACCTGCTCGCCATTATTGCCGGATTCGCGCTTCTCGTATGGGGTGCAGACCGTTTTGTGCTCGGCTCGGCGGCAACAGCCAGAAACCTGGGGGTGTCGACACTGGTTATCGGCTTGACCATTGTTGGCTTCGGGACTTCTGCACCAGAAATCCTGGTTTCCATCATGGCGTCAACAGCAGGGAACCCCGGGCTTGCCATTGGCAACGCCATCGGCTCAAACATCGCTAACATCGGACTGGTGCTCGGATTAACGGCGATGTTAATTCCGCTGACGATACGTTCCGAAACTTTGCGTCGTGAATTGCCGTTGTTAGGCGTCATTATTTTGGTATCACTGGCACTGATTACCGACCA
>JAZFYH010000103.1:0-3629 GCA_036443475.1 Gammaproteobacteria bacterium
GCGGCGAAGGTTTCCGGAGTGCGGAACAGGGCCATGAATGTCATGAAACCGCCATACGAGCCGCCGTAAATACCCACGCGTTTCCGATCTACGGCCTTATTTTGCGTCAACCACTCGACGCCATCCACCAGGTCGTCCAGTTCGGGGTGCCCCATGTTGCGGTAAATGGATGTACGCCAGTCACGACCGTAGCCGCGCGAGCCGCGAAAGTCCATGTCCATGACCACGAAACCGTGTTCGCGCAACAGGTTGTTGAACATGTATTCCCGAAAGTACAGAGACCACCCTTTGTGCGCATTGTGCAGATAGCCCGCGCCGTGCACGAACATAATCGCCGGATAGGATTTTGCCGGATCATAATTGTCCGGTGTGTAAACCCGCGCATGAATCGTACCTTCAAAATTCGACGAAGGGACTTGAACAAATTCTGGAATAAACCAGGGATACCCGAGGAATTTGTCACTGATGGTAAATGAAAGTTGCTTTGCCTCAGCGCCTGCTTGGTTTTCCTGAAGATAAATTTCGGGATGGCGGTTTGCCGTAGCATGCTTGAACAGCAACTGCGACTCATCGGGTGACAGGGAGAACGGTGCACCGTTATCCGGCAGCAAGTGCGTGTTACCGGCGAATACGCTGGTTAGTTCGACAAGTTCGCCACCTTCTGCCGGGACTCGGTATACACGGTAATCGCCTGGGTCGCGTCGGTTGGCAATGACGTAGTAGTTTTCTCCAGCGCGATCCAGGTAAGGGGACTCAACCACGAACCTTCCCTTGGTCAGTTGCGTCGCGCGGCGCTGGTTAACGTGCTTGGTATATAGATGCGAATACCCGTCTTCCTCGGACAGGTACCAGAGCGTGTTACCGTCGCGTGACCAGCCGAAATCGTTCTGCGCGTAATTCACCCAACCGTTGCGAAACGACAGGCGATGCTGCGTAACCAGTCGACCGCGTTCCAGATCAACGGTTACCAACCATCTGTCCTTGTTATCGTTGGAATAGATTTGCAGGGCGACGGCTGTACCCTGATCGTTCCAGGCCATGTTCTCCACCTGCACACGACGCACTTCCGGCGCCTTGAGTTGTTTTTCAATCTCGGCGCGGTTTGCACCGTGTTTCACGTGCCAGTCCAGCGCGGTGCGACGCAAGGTGCGCATCGGGTCGTCTTTGATGCCGGGAAGTGTATCCATGGCGATGTCGGTACGGTCGCGATTGATCACATCCAGCAAAATTACGCTGTGGGCCGCAGGTGTATTTTGACCTACCTTGCTGCGCACTTCGCGATCTGCCACGTAGCCATCGGTGGTCACGTAGTTGGGCATATGTTCATTCGGGCCGTTGTCATGCGCTTTCGGTTGCGTCACCAGGATGATGTGATTGCCACTGGGAGAAGCGGACGCGCTTACAATTTCGATCTTGCTGCCAAGAAAAAACGGCTCAGCCAAACGATGCCCATCAATATTACGGCGTTGTCGTTCAATGCGCTGTGCAGACTTGTCGCGGCGCTCTTTCCATGCCAGCGTTGCAATCAGGTTGTCCTGTTGCTGTTCGAGGAAAGTGTAGCTTGTATCCTCCGCCAGCGGGTCGTCTTCCAGGCGGAATTCCGCGATCTGTGCAGTGTTGCCACGCTCCGGATCAAAAATAAAAAAATCATTGCCGACGCCGAAAACAATGCGTATTCCGTCTGGCATGAAACGCGCGTCATGTTCACTAACGGCACTGCGGGTTACCTGTAGCAGTTTCTCACTTGCCAGATCCTTGATAAATATGTCGCCGTTGCGCACAGTTACTTTGCGTGTGAAGTCGGCATTGTAATGCCCATTCGGTGCGTCCACACTGCTCAACTCCGAAGTAACGATCTGGCTGATCGCGCCCGTTTCGACATCCACCCGGTAAATGTCATTGAATGTTTCGTCGTCGCGCTTTTGCTCGTAGTAAACGAACTTGCCATCATCAGACCAGTAGGGATTCAGGGCGTCATTTCCTTTCCAGTCTGGATCGGCCATGATCAGTTCAAGACTTATCCCTGAGGGAGTCATCGAGTTATCCGCTGCCACTGGCTTACCCTGTGACAGCAAGACAAACACCAACAACGAGATGGCAAATGCACGCATGGGATGACTCCTTAATTTATGACTTTGTTTAATGCCTGGTTGAGGTCGGATTGCAGTTCTTCCGCATTTTCAAGCCCGATGGAAAGACGCAGCAGGTTAGGCGGCGCGAGGGATTGTTCCCCTTCGATGGACGCGCGGTGTTCGATAAGTGATTCCACGCCACCCAGACTGGTTGCACGCGTGAAAAGCTTTGTTTGTGCGGCGACCTGTAATGTCTGATCGTGGTTGCCTTTTACAAGGAATGAAAGAACCGCGCCGAAACCGCGCATCTGTTTCCTTGCCAACACATGTTGTGGGTGCTGCTTGAGGCCCGGGTAGTACACAGCTTCAACTGCCGGATGATCGGCAAGGAACATTGCCACGTGCTCGGCAGTTGCGGACTGCGCACGCACGCGCAGTGGCAACGTACTGATGCTTCTTAACAGTAACCAACAATCAAAGGGTGAAGGCACGACCCCGCCGCTAGATTGGAATGTACGTACGCGCTGCAGGAAATCGTCGTGCCTGGCCGCAATAACCGCCCCACCGGTGAGATCGTGGTGACCACCAAAAAATTTTGTTGTGCTGTACATAACGAGGTCGCAACCCAAAGCCAGCGGTTGTTGCAGCACGGGTGTTGCGAACGTGTTATCTACGACGGTACGCGCGCCGACCGTTTGTGCCAGCGACGAAATGGCACCGATGTCAGCGATTTTGAGCAGGGGATTGGAGGGTGTTTCCAGCCACAACAGACGGGTTGAACTGCGGGTTTCCGCCTTGACAGTTGCAAGATCTGAAAAATCCGTGAAGGTTGCACCAATACCCAACGGTTCAATAATTTCCTGCACTAATGTCTTGGTACCGTGGTAAATGTCTTGGCTAAGCAGTACATGGTCGCCCGGTTGCAAGGCGTGAAAGACTGCGTTGGCGGCGGCCGTACCAGAAGGAAACGCAATAGCAGTGGAGCCGTTTTCAAGCTCAGCCAGGCAGGTTTCCAACGCGTGCCGCGTCGGGTTGTCCACGCGACCGTACTGGTAGCCGCGGGCGTAGCCGCCATCGGCATCCCGCTCAAAAGTTGTCGAGGTGTGCAACGGCATAGCCACGGCACCGGTCTCGGGGTCGGGATGTCGGCCGGCGTGTACAGCCCGAGTGTCGATGCTTTGCTGGTCGAAATATTTCTTGCTCAAGGTAGTCGCTTCCTGTCCGCGGGACATTGTCGCACGGCGCGAATGAGGTCCCAAACCGTCGATTCGGGGCAGCAACTGGTGGTACTGTTCGGCATCGCGATGGCAAGCGTGGTAATGAAAACTGCTGGAACTACAATTGCAAACAGTCCCTAGTCTCTGGCGACCGGCTAATAACTTTCTAACAATTAATAAGTTATAAAAACTTCCAGGCGGATTATTCCCAGCATATTGCCTTGGGTAGCACCACGGGTAGCAAATGAGACGTTCCCCTGGTGTTTGAGGCGGTTTTTAGGGGTTTTTCAAGTGTGGCTGATAGGGATGTTTTCCGAGCTGGTCTTGTGAATCTTTACAG
>JAZFYH010000104.1:0-2704 GCA_036443475.1 Gammaproteobacteria bacterium
TGGCAACAGATAAACCAACCTGGTCTGGGAGTTCATAACTTTCTCCTGTTTTACTAACGAGATAGTTTGATACGGCAGGGCAATAAAAGCTGCGCATGGGGTGTCAGGAAGTTGTCAGCAATTTCGGCCGCGATGTTATGCTTTGGCAGCGAGGGTTGGGGCCTTCAAGGAGAAGGCGGCCATGATTTATTCCGGTAGTTGTCATTGCGGCGATGTGCGTCTCGAGTACGAAACCTCAGAACCGATTTCTACTTGGCCATTGCGTGCCTGCCAGTGCGGTTTTTGTCGCAAGCACGGAGTGGTGACTACATCTATTAGTAATGCAAACCTGCGTATTCATGCAGACGTCGATGCCATCCAGGAATACACCTTTGCCCTGGGCGTGACCCGATTCCAGTTGTGCAAACGCTGTGGTACCTATGTGGCGGCCATCAGTGAATACGAGGGGGTGCAGTACGCGGTTGTTGTCGCCAATATGCTGGATTGCCGATCGCAGCTCACGCAAACTGTGACACCGGTTGTATACGACGATGAAAATCCAGACACACGATTGGAGCGCCGCGCAGAGCGCTGGGCAAAACTGGTTAGCTGACGATCCATTTCTTGCTGGAGGCAGTATGAACATGCGACTTACTAGTTTGTGCTTCTTTCTTTTGTTCAATTGGCAATTGGGGCAGGCAGCTGATGAGGACATTCCGGACTCCCTGGAATCCTGGTCGGGTTGGGTACTGTCCGACGAATCTTTCCGGCAATGCCCATTTTTCAGTTCCGCAGCGGGTGATGGCCTGAAATATGTTTGTGCCTGGCCGGCTGCACTAGACATTCAGGTGGATGCTAACGGCGGTAGTTTCCAGCAGGCTTGGCGCGTTATTGATGCCGGCTGGGTGCGTTTGCCCGGGTCCGCAGACAACTGGCCGTTCGAAGTGCGTGTCAATGGCAGCAAGGTGCCCGTAACCGGCTCACATTATCCACGTGTCTGGTTGGAGCCGGGGCAGGCAACGGTGCGCGGCGATTTCCACTGGCAAGCGCGACCCGAAGAACTTCGCGTGCCTACAGCAACCGGTCCGGTCAATTTACGAGTCGATGGCCAGTCTATTCGACGACCTAATGTCTCAGACTCGAAACTTTGGTTGGGTGAACGCAGCTCGGATGAAGAAGCCGAACGAGATGAAATTACCCTATCTGTCTACCGTAAGATCACCGACGGCATTCCCGTTGCCCTGCGCACTTACATCAATATCCGCGTCGGCGGTGAAGTGCGCGAGGAAAATCTTGGCCGCATTTTGCCGGACGGATTTGTCGTTGTGGCAATCAATAGCGCGTTACCTGGCCAGATCAACGCCGCAGGCGAACTCATTCTGCAAGTACGGCCTGGAAATTTTGGATTCGACATCAGCGCACGTGCCTTGGACGACAACATCACGGCCATTCCTGTTCCGGATCCGCTGAATGGTGCCGAAGAAGAAATATGGTCCTTTCAGGCTGATCACGCCTACCGCGTGTTAGCTATTGAAGGCCTGGATCCTATAGATCCCAGCCAGACTGGCACGCCGTACAGTCACGAGTTGCCGGCATTTATTGCGCTTGCGGGAAAAGCGCTGCAATTACAGGAACGCGGGCGCAGTGATTTGCCGCCAAACTCGCTGATCCTTGATCGAACCTTGTGGCTGGATTTCGATCTCAACGGCGCCACGATGATTGATAACGTGCGTGGACAAATGCACGACGGCTGGCGAGTGGACATGCACCCGCCGTATACCTTATTGCAGGCAAAAAGTCATTCCGACGACTTGTTGGTAACGCGATCTGCAGCGGATTCCGATGACACCGGTGTGGAACTGAGGCGTGCGCAAGTCCAACTGGCGACGCAAGCACGTATTGAAAACCTCACGTCCAGTCTTCCGGCATCCGGTTGGCGCAATGATTTTCAACGCACGCAAATTAACGTGATGTTGCCGCCGGGAACGCGCATGTTGGCTGCACTGGGTGCGGATGCAAGTTACGGTGATTGGTTGACGCGCTGGAGCTTGTTCGACATGTTCATTGTATTAGTGGTGGTGGCTGCTGTTTGGCGCTTGTTGTCACCGCTGTATGGCGGCATCGTGTTGTTGACCGCGCTGATCTATTACCAAGAGAATCCCATTTTCATTTTCATCCTGTTCCCCTTGCTGGTCGGCGTGGCCATGTGCAAGCAGCTAAGCGAGGGAAAACTGCTTCGCCTGGGGCAGATTCTGCGTAATGTCAGCCTGGCTGCACTCGTACTTGTGCTCTTGCCATTAGCCGGTGTGCAACTGCGCCTCGTTTTGCATCCACAGCTCGAGGGTTATGTAAGTTCTTTACGCGCCCAGCAAGATCAAAAAGCACGCGCAAAGCGCAGCGAGGTTGGTGAAGCAGAACCGGAACTCGCGAGGAAACGCGCGGAAGTTGAAGGCGACGGGCTGACTTCGGTGGACGACCTGATGCAGGATCTTCCCGCGCGTAAAGTTCCAGAAACCGTGGCAACCGCCGCGCTAGAACGTGTTGAAGTAGTCGGTGGGCGAATTACAAAGCGTGACCTTTTCACCAAGTATGCCGCTGACATCCTGGTGCAGGCTGGTCAAGGCAAGCCAGACTGGAGTTGGCGTATGGTGCAGCTGAGCTGGGACGGCCCATTGACTGAGTGAGACACCATACGCTTGGTGGTGCTGTCGCAATGGATGCTACG
>JAZFYH010000105.1:0-17818 GCA_036443475.1 Gammaproteobacteria bacterium
GGTCTACATTGGGTACAGCGAGGACAAGGTTCGGGCCAACGAAAACGAGATCGCAGCCTGGCGATTTATTGACCCCGACGCGCTGGACGCCGAAACCAGCGCAGACCCCAGCCGCTTCACCCCGTGGTTCAAGCTGGAATGGGATCGCCTGAGGAAAGATTTTGACCAGGAATTGACCAGGAATTAGCCTCGGTCACGCAAAAACCGTGAAATATCGGTAGGACTCGCGGTGTCATCTTTGAGAGAATACGCCATGAGTCGGCAGGCGGTGCCTGTCAAGTAAGACGCATTTACGGAGGAATCGATGAGCATCCCATTGGTGCAGAAATACAAGGTTGCGAAGTACATTTTGAGCAAGAAACTTTCTGGCCAGAAACGGTATCCGCTGGTGTTAATGCTCGAGCCCCTGTTCCAGTGCAACCTTGCTTGTGCCGGCTGCGGCAAGATCGATTACCCCAAGGAAATCCTGCAAAAGCGCGTTAGCGTCGAAGATGCGTTTAACGCCGTTGACGAATGTGATGCACCGATCGTATCTATTCCGGGCGGTGAGCCTCTTATATATAAAGAGTTGCCAAAAATAGTTGAAGGCATTGTTGCCAGGAAGAAATTTGTCTATCTATGCACGAATGCTTTATTGCTGAAAAAGCGTATTGACGATTACACGCCGTCTCCTTATCTGACGTTCTCGATACATCTAGATGGCAACGAGGAACGTCACGACGAATCGGTTTGCGAGAAAGGCGTTTACAAGAAAGCCACCGACGCCATTCGTCTTGCCCGCAGCAAGGGATTCCGCGTGACGGTCAACTGCACGTTGTTTACCGGTGAGAATTCGGAGGAAGTTGCCGATTTCTTTGATACCTGCACGGAGCTTGATGTAGAAGGAATCACTGTATCACCGGGTTACAGCTACGACCACGCGCCACAGCAAGAAGTCTTCCTCGGCCGTCGTCAGAGCAAACGGCTATTCAGGGACATATTCAAGCTTGGCAAGAATCGCAAGACCAAATGGAAATTCAGCCATTCAAGCCTGTACCTGGATTTCCTGGCGGGAAACCAGACTTATCAATGCACACCTTGGAGCAACGTGACCTACAATATATTCGGCTGGCAGAAACCGTGTTACTTGCTGGTGGATGAAGGTTATGCGTCGTCCTACAAAGAGTTAATGGAATCAACGGAGTGGGACAAGTACGGCACTGGCCGGAATCCGAAATGCGACAACTGCATGGCACATTGCGGTTACGAGGGTACCGCTGTCGATGATACATTTGCTCATCCGCTCAAGGCGTTAAAAGTCTGGTGGAATGGACCGAAAACCTCCGGTGAGATGGCGCCCGAAATTCCTGTGACTTATGGAAATCGTCAGGATGCTGTTGCAGCGAAAATTTCTATCGATGAGATTCGCGGACGTTCGGAATCTTTGAGCTGATCCCGAAGTACCCGGTGTTTCAGTGCCTGATCTAATCCTGTGAGTTTTCTTCTCGAACTGTTTGTGTTCGCCGGGGCTGCGATTTGGCTAGGTATTCTCCTGGCCCCCTGGCGACCCTGGTCAACACGTGAACAGTTGTCTTCAAATGGCGATAAGTTTACGGCAGACGACTTGACAGTACTTATTCCCGCGAGAAACGAAGCGGCAACTATTCGCCAGACGCTTGCCGCGATTCGCGAACAAGGTCGAGATATACAGATAATTCTCGTCGACGATCAGTCCGAAGATACTACTGCAGACATTGCGTACGAGATGAATGATCCGAATCTAAAGGTCGTTCGTGGTGCCAGTCTGCCGGATGGCTGGACCGGCAAGCTCTGGGCGCTGGAGCAGGGAATTCAGCAGGTGCAAACTGAGTATTTATTGTTGCTGGATGCTGACATCGAGTTAAAGCCGGGCATGCTGGCGGCCATGCGGAAAAAAATGGACGCGGATAGTGTAGTTTTCCTTTCCATTATGGCGCGGTTACGCATGGAAAATATATGGGAAAAATTGTTGATGCCAGCGTTCATTTTCTTTTTCAAACTGCTTTATCCGTTCCAGCTTTCGAACAGTGCCAATCGTTTCGTGGCGGCAGCAGCGGGAGGTTGTATTTTGACCAAGGTTTCCGTAATCAAGGATATTGGCGGGTTTTCGGCCTTGCACGGCACAATCATCGATGATTGCAGCCTGGCAAAGCAGGTCAAACAGGCGGGGTGCCGGACTTGGATCGGCTTGTCGCAGGGCGTCATCTCCAGGCGCAGGTACGAAAGTTTTACAGTAATTTGCGACATGGTTGCTCGAACCGCATTTGCACAGCTCAGGTATTCATGGAGCCTGCTTATGATTTGCACGATTCTGTTGTTACTGGCCGCGTGGTCACTACCGATTGGGGTCATCATTGATGAAGGATTGTCTATGCCCGTTGGGCTGGTGGGGAGTGCTGCAATGGTTGCAGCCTACCTGCCAACCCTACGTTATTACGGAGTTAATTTTTTCTGGGCCTTGAGTATGCCCATCGTCGCTACGTTATATCTTTATATGGCGTGGGTATCCGCCATAAGATACCTGCGCGGTACGCGAGCGATATGGAAAGGTAGGGAATACTCGTCATGAGCGCACGGTTTTTATTCAGGTATCTGGTTACCGCGCCTGTTTTCCTGCTCGCATTTGCAGCGCAAGCGGAACATCCAGCCAGGGAGGTTACGCGGCAAATGGAACAGGGGATTATTGCGTCGATGAAGTTGCGCGGAACAGTGGCTGATGAGCAGCTTTACCAGCAAGTTGAGAACCTGCTGGTTTCTACGCACGATTTGTCGTTCATTCTCGGCCTAACCATGGGTCGAAACTGGCGTAAGCTAGATTCGACGCAACAGAACAAACTGTTGAAATTGTTTACCGAACTGAGTGTAACAACATACCTCAGCAGATTTCGCGCCTTTGCCGGGGAACGGTTCGAGTTCAAATCCGAAGAACCGATTAATGAAGACCAGTATTTTGTTCACAGTGTGCTCGTTACGGCCAAGGGTGAAGAAATTACGTTTGATTACCATACAAGGCTCACCAGCGGTGAGTGGCGCATTATCAATATCATTGCCAATAAAGTCAGTGACCTGGCGCTGAAGCGGGCGGAATACAGCAGTTTGATGCGTGAGCAAGGTTACAATGGACTTGTCGCGGAAATGCGGCGACAAATCGAACTGAATCGCAAGAACATTTCCAAGAACAAGAAACTAAAACGTCCCAGGTAGGCCCTTAAACATGAATAGATTTTACTCTGTTTGGCTATTAACACTTGCCATGTTGTTGGCCGTAGCCGGGTGCACGAGCAGTGTGCGTGTGCAGGTTAATGGCACCAAGCTAAACGGGTCGTCAACAGAGCTCGAGGTTGTTGAAAGGTTCGATTACGAACGCTTGCCGATCAATGCGAACCTGGCGCCACTCACGGAACTTTCCGGTAATGGATATAGCGTGAGTGAGATCACGTTTCCTTCCATCGGTGAGAACGGTCAATCGGGCGATCTGGTTACAGCCCATTATTACAAAAACGCGGAAAGCAGTGCCAAGCCACTGATTATCATTTTGCCGATTTGGGGCAGCTACAAGTACCCGTCGACGAAAATTGGCAAGGGAATTCGTAGGCGCGGTAAGAGTCAGGTGCACGTAATAATGATGCAGGGCGAAGCGCCTATTTTTGACTGGGAAGCAATGCACGAAGACGTGCCGCCGGAAAAATTTGAATATACCTTATGGCGTATGGGGGAGCGAATTCGAGTTACCAGCATGGACGTACGCAGAATTCTGGATTGGGCTGAAACGAGATCCGAAATAGATCAAAACCGAATTTCACTGGTTGGTTTCAGTATGGGCGCGATCGTTTCGTCACTGGCCATTATGCATGACCGGCGGTTTCATTCCACCGTGTTGGTTATGGGTGGCGCAGACCTGGGCAAAATCGTTGCCACCTGTCACGGGCGTCTGGAATTGCTGCGAGAGACCGCAATGACCCGGTATGGTTGGACCATTGACCAGATGCGCGAAGTGGCAAGCAGGGCGTTCGGGCACATTAATCAGATCGATTTTCCCGGGCGGGTAGACCCGCGCTCGATATTGTTCATTGACGCCACCAAGGACAAGTGCATGCCGCAGTCTTCACGCGACGCGCTATGGAATGCGCTTGGGCAGCCGGAACGAATCAGCTACAACTATGGACATCACGGTGCGTTCCTGGCGATGACGCCGCTAGGTTTCAACGTCATGCGTCGACAGATCTATCGCTTCCTGGAAAAAAGTCTGGGTTACGGCAAGGCGGCGAAACGCTAATTCCCCTGTATTGTGTCAAGCAGGACGTCGACACGATGCGACGCGCGTTCGCATTGCCCAAGAGAATCCGGTACTTGCATTTTTTCAGATAGTTTTGCTCTACCGGTGTCACGAAACCGCACTGCTACTTCGTTGATTGCATGGCAGGCATCGAACATTTCGTATTCTACAAGCTCGAGCATGTCGCGATCTGAATCCTGCAGCGACTCTACGGTAGCGGTGAACAGCATCAATTCCGAGACGGTCTGATTGTGGTACTCGAACACCTTGCGCGCGTAGCGACGTAATTCCGGGGTTGTCATACGCGAAACAGTTCCGTCACCGCTTTCAATCCGGTGTACACAGCCTGAAAGGCCAATGCAACAGGCAAGCGCGTACAGGATTACTCTCACCGGATCATCAACGCTTTGTTGCATCAAGAGCCTTCTCAATGGGTAACCGCGCAAGCTTGCTTGTCGGCGTCCTGCGCAGTTCTCGGTTAATGAACTGCGCTACTTCAAGTAATTTCTTGAGATCAACACCCGTGTGAATCTCCATACCATGCAACATGTAAACGACGTCTTCGGTGGCGATGTTTCCAGTTGCTCCGTCGGCATATGGGCAACCACCCAGTCCGGACACGGAGCAGTCAACGACGTGAATACCCATTTCCAGGCAGGCGAGTATGTTTGCCAACGCCTGAGCACGTGTGTCATGGAAATGGATAGCCAAAGATTTCATTGGCACGCGATTGGCACAAGCTGAGACCATGCGTCGTGCCAAGACCGGCGTACCGACACCAATGGTGTCACCCAGGGAAATTTCGTAACAGCCGAGCATCCACAATCTCTCTGCAACGGCGGCCACGTTATTGACATCAATATCACCCTCGTAGGGGCACCCAAGCGTGCAGGAAATGTAACCGCGAACCAACATGTCTTTCTCGCGTGCAGTGTGTACAACTGGTTCAAAACGCTTGATTGACTCTTCAATACTGCAATTGATGTTACGTTGATTGAAAGATTCTGAAGCCGCTGTGAAAATGGAAATTTCGCGCGCACCAACTTTTAATGCACGTTCGAAACCCTTCATATTCGGCACCAATACCGGATAATGAACGCTATCTTTTTTTTCGATGCCTGTGTAGACATCCGCGGCTTCTGCTAGCTTAGGCACCCACTTGGGACTGACGAAACTGGTCACTTCAATAGTTTCCAGACCAGTTCCAGTAAGGCGGTTGATGAAATCAATTTTCATGGGCGTGGAAATCTCGTGCGGTTCATCTTGCAAACCGTCACGTGGCCCAACTTCAACTATTTTCACATGATCAGGAAAGTGTGCCATGACTTATTCCGCAGTGGCGATATCAACGAGAGGGACTTCCGCGTCAACCATGTCACCCTCGCGGTGCAGCAACCTATCTATTACGCCTGAGACTGTTGCCTTTAGCGTATATTCCATTTTCATGCCTTCCAGTACCAGCAGGGGTTGGCCCGGTTCCACGCTGTCACCTTCCTTGACGTGAACAGCCACGATCCGTCCCGGCATGGGGCTGCCAGGGTGAGTTTCGTCGATTCCATGGCTGCCGTCGTGAGAGAACGGCCAGGTACGCTGCAAGACAACGCTTTGCATGCCGGATTGCACCAGAAACTGATCACCTGCACGACGAACTCGCATGGAATGGAAGCTGTCGTTAATTTCAAAGTTGATGAAATCGTCACCGTGCAACTCTGCGGAACCTATTGAAATACCATTGTCGCTGCGAATCCGGAACCTGGCGCTGTCATCAAGCAGAAAAAGCTCTTGCGTGTTACCCGACGAGTCACGAAAACAGTACCGCACACCTCCGTTGTCATTCGCTTGCCAGCCATCACCTCTGTGCCAGGGAGATTCGTAGTAGCGCTGTTTTTCGCGTCTGAGGCTAGCGCGATCCAGCCAGTCGCGCGCTGCTGCCGCAACGCACATCTCGTAAGTAATTTCATCCTTGCAGCTGACCAGGACCTCACGATTTGCATCAATGAATTCGGTGTTGTAATTGCCTGAATGAAATTCGTGATGCGCAAGAATTGCACGCAACAGCTGCAGATTGGTGGTCAAGCCGAATACAGCCGTCGCGCTCAAGGATTCACGCAGGGTTGAAATACACGATTCCCGGTTGATATCCCAGGCAATTAGTTTGGCAATCATGGGATCATAATGCATGCTGATTTCGTCACCGCTTTCCACACCGGTATCAACACGAAAGTGCTCATTGAGCTCAGGGAAAGCAAAGTGTGTGATTTGTCCAGTAGCCGGCAGGAAATCACGCTCTGGGTCTTCAGCGTATAGTCGCACTTCAATGGCATGCCCATTACGCTTTATCTTGTCCTGGGCAAGTGGCAATTCTTCACCACTTGCAACACGCAATTGCCATTCCACCAGGTCTTGTCCAGTTACGGTTTCCGTAACCGGGTGTTCAACCTGTAACCGCGTATTCATTTCCATGAAATAGAAATTTTGGTTAACGTCGACAATGAACTCGACCGTGCCGGCATTTACATAGTTCACGGCACGCGCGGCTTCTACTGCTGTATTTCCCATGGCCATACGGAGCTTGTCGTCCAGGAATTGCGAGGGCGTTTCTTCGAGAATTTTCTGGTAACGGCGTTGAATGGAACACTCGCGCTCAAAAAGATGTACGGTATTACCGTGGGTATCACCGAAAATCTGGAATTCTATGTGGCGTGGTGAATTGACAAATTTTTCCAGCAATACTTTGTCGTCGCCAAATGCGTTTTTTGCTTCGCGTTTGGCGCTGAGCAGTGAATCGGAAAAATCCTTGCCGGATTTGACGCTCCGCATGCCCTTGCCGCCACCGCCCGCGCTCGCTTTAATCATCAACGGATAGCCAATTTTTTCGGCAGCGGCTGCCAGATGTTTTGCGTTTTGCTTATCGCCATGATAGCCGGGCACGACCGGCACACCGGCTTTTTCCATCAGGGCTTTGGATTCACACTTGGATCCCATAACCTCAATGGTTCTTGCGCTTGGGCCGATAAAAGTCACGTTCTCTTTTTCACAGCGCTCTACGAATTCTGAGTTTTCGGAAAGAAACCCGAATCCCGGGTGAATCGCCTCGGCACCGGTCTGGCGCGCTGCGGCCAACACACAATCCATGTTCAGATACGATTCTGCGGCAAGTGATGCGCCAATGTGCACGGACTCGTTAGCCAGCCGTACGTGCAAACTGTCATGATCGGCGTCCGAATAAACGGCTACGGTTTGTATCCCCATTCGCTGGCAGGTGTGGATTACGCGACAAGCGATTTCGCCACGGTTGGCAATGAGCACTTTTCTGAACATTTGGGTATCAGCCCTGCCAGTTGGGCGAACGTTTTTCCAGAAAAGCTAACAGGCCTTCGCGGCCTTCATCAGACATGCGCAACTCTGCAATCAGCTCTGCGGTTTCCTCCCGGATTTTTTGTGCACGATTGTGATTATCGCCGGCCATATCAAAAACCAGCTTCTTGCACCGCCGCACAGCATTTTGGCTGGCCAGCAAGAGGCAATCAATCTGCTTCGTCACAGCGGCATCCAGTTCCTCGGGCTTCACTGCCTCGTGTACCAAACCAATACGTTGTGCTGTTGCAGCGGAAAAGGTTTCACCGGTGAGAAAAAAACGACGTGCCTGGCGGAACCCGATCGCGGCGATCACGTACGGAGATATGACAGCAGGAACCAGTCCAAGCTTGACTTCCGACAAGCCAAACTGTGCTGTGGTGCTGGCAATCACGATGTCGCAGCAGGCGGCAAGGCCTACGCCCCCTCCGAATGCCGCGCCATTGACTCGCGCTATGGTTGGTTTGGAAAGAGAGTCGAGCTTCGCGTACATCTCGGCGAGTTCGAGAGCGTCACGCTTATTTTTGTCCTTGTCGTACTCCGCGACTTTTTTCATCCAGTTGAGGTCTGCACCGGCAGAAAATGACTTACCCTCACCGGTCACGATAACAATTCTGACTGTTGGTTCAGTATCGAGTTGTGTCAAGAGGTGGGAAAGTGACGCAATGACATCTTTATCAAACGCGTTGTGCAACGCAGGACGGTTCAATGTGACCGTTGCCACACCGCGTGCATCAACTTCGTATTTGACAGAGTCGGTCATTGGCCCAATCTTATCGCACAGAGGTATTACATTCTGAAGACACCGTATCCCCAGTCGTCAATCGGTCCGTTAAGAGAAGCAGATATGGCTAGCCCGAGAACACGGCGTGTGTCCACTGGATCGATGATGCCGTCGTCCCATAACCGCGCGGTTGCGTAGTATGGATTTCCTTGCGCTTCGTACTGGACGCGTATGGGCTGTTTGAAGTTTTCTTCTTCTTTATCGCCCCATTTTTTACCCTTGGCTTCCATGTTATCCCGGGTGATCGTAGCCAACACCGACGCAGCCTGCTCACCGCCCATGACCGATATACGCGAATTCGGCCAGCTCCAGAGAAACCGTCCACCGTAAGCACGCCCGCACATTGCATAATTGCCGGCACCAAAAGATCCGCCAATAATTACTGTGAATTTCGGTACCCGGGCACACGCTACGGCGTTCACCATTTTCGCGCCATCTTTCGCAATACCGGAATTTTCATATTTCTTACCCACCATGAAACCGGTGATGTTCTGTAGGAACACTAGTGGTATGCCGCGTTGGTCACATAACTGTATGAAGTGTGTACCCTTCAACGCAGATTCAGAAAACAAGATACCGTTGCTGGCAATAATACCAACCGGATATCCGTAAATATGCGCAAATCCGCAGACAAGAGTTTTGCCGTATAACGCCTTAAACTCTTGGAATTCGGAGCCGTCAATCACCCGGGAAATGATTTCACGCACATCGTAGGAATAACGCGTATCCTGCGGAACTATTCCGTATATATCATACGGGTCATGTGCTGGCTCAGTGTGTTCCTGTCCAGTCAGCGGGTTGTGCATGCCAAGATTCAAATGCGCGACGATGTTGCGGGTGATCTCCAGTGCATGCGCATCGTTTTCAGCAAGGTGATCCGTAACACCTGATATGCGACTGTGAACATCGCCACCACCCAGTGATTCGGCATCCACAATCTCTCCGGTTGCTGCCTTGACCAGGGGCGGGCCAGCTAGAAATATTGTGCCCTGTTCGCGCACGATAACGGCTTCGTCAGACATTGCGGGAACGTAAGCACCACCGGCCGTGCAAGACCCCAAGACAACAGCTATCTGCGGGATTCCGAACGATGACAATCTCGCCTGGTTATAGAAAATTCGGCCAAAGTGGTCCCTGTCTGGAAAGACTTCGTCTTGCAGTGGAAGGAATGCACCGCCCGAATCCACGAGATAAATGCAGGGTAATTGATTCTCTAGCGCTATTTCCTGTGCGCGCAAATGTTTCTTGACCGTTATGGGGTAGTAGGTGCCACCTTTTACAGTGGCATCGTTAGCCACTATTACAACTTCGTTGCCGCGCACCTGGCCGATCCCAGTAATAATGCCCGCGGCCGGTGCCTTGTCGTCGTACATGCCATTGGCGGCAAGTGGTGAGAACTCAAGAAATGGACTGCCTTGGTCCAACAAGCCTTCAATGCGTTCCCTGGGCAACATTTTGTTGCGTTTGATGTGCTTTTCCCGCGCTTTCTCACCGCCACCCTGCGCTACGATTGCAATTCGCTGTTTGAGCTCATCTACCAGGCCACGCATGTGCGCTGAGTTCTTTTCGAACTCCGGGGAATCCCGCTCAACTTTGGTCTCAAGAATTGGCATGCGTGTTAATCCATGGTTTCAACGGCGAGCGCCGTTGCTTCACCGCCACCAAGACAAAGAGTGGCAATACCCTTGTTCAGACCGCGGTTTTTCAAGGCGTGCACCAGGGTGACAATCAGTCTCGCGCCAGTTGCACCAATCGGATGACCCAGCGCACACGCCCCTCCGTTTACATTGACCTTTTCATGAGGCAGGTTGTGTTCTTTCATCGCGGCCATTGCCACAACAGCAAACGCTTCATTTATCTCAAACAAGTCAACTTCACTTGCCTGCCAGCCCGCTTTTTTGAGCACCCCTTCAATTGCACCTACCGGCGCAGTGGTAAACCACTCCGGTTCGTGGGCAAATTCTGCATGCGCCATGATTCTTGCGATGGGTTTTATCCCGCGCTTACGGGCTTGCGATTCGCGCATGAGTACCAACGCAGCAGCGCCGTCTGAAATAGAAGACGAACTGGCTGCGGTAACGGTACCGTCTTTCGAGAACGCCGCACGTAACGTAGGAATTTTTTCAATGTTGCAACGTCCAGGTTCCTCGTCTGTATCAACAACAGTCTCGGATTTTCGCGATGTTACAGTAACTGGAACAATCTCGTTCTTGAATGCTCCGGATTCAATCGCCTGCATGGCGCGTTTTACGGATTCAATGGAAAACGCGTCTTGTTGTTCACGGTCGAAGGAATACTTGCTGGCGCATTGGTCACCGAAATGCCCCATCATATTTCCGTCGTAAGGGTTTTGCAGTCCGTCAAAAAACATGTGGTCAATAATCTTGCCGCTGCCCATGCGCATACCGCCGCGGGCATCGGGCAGCAAGTAGGGTGCATTGGTCATGGATTCCATGCCGCCAGCAACAACAATTTCCGATGTACCGGTAACAATCGCATCATGCGCGAGCATGGTGGCTTTCATGCCAGAACCACATACTTTATTGACCGTCGTGCAGCCCACAGCAACAGGGATTCCAGCAGCGATTGATGCTTGACGAGCGGGGGCCTGGCCAAGTCCAGCGGGCAACACGCAACCGAAAATTACTTCGCTCAACTCATTGCCATCCACAGCGGCGTCAGTTATGGCTGCCTTGATGGCATGGCTACCGAGTTCCGTCGCGGAAATTGCGCTGAATTGACCCTGGAATGCGCCGATAGCCGTGCGCCGTGCTGAGACAATGACAATGTTGTCCTGTGACATCAAATACTCCGTGTGTGACTAATCTGGATCAGGGTGCGGCAGACTTGAACAATTCCCGCCCGATCAACATGCGACGTATCTCGTTGGTGCCAGCGCCAATGTCATACAGCTTGGCGTCACGCAGCAGGCGGCCGGTCGGAAATTCATTGATGTAACCGTTTCCGCCCAGCGCCTGGATGGCATCCAATGCCACGCGCACCGCGGATTCCGAGGCATACATCAGGCAAGCGGCCGCATCTTCTCGCGTTTGTTCGCCACGATCAAAGGCTTCGGCCGTGCGGTAACTGAACGCGCGTGCCGATTGCAGTGCGGTGAACATATCAGCAAGTTTCGCCTGCATGAGCTGAAATTCGCCTATTTTCTTGCCGAACTGTTTGCGTTCATGCATGTATGGCAAAACGATATCCAGTGCGGCCTGCATGATGCCAATCGGCCCGCCGGATAGAACCAGTCGTTCGGAATCCAGACCTCGCATCAGGATGTACACGCCGTTATTGACCTCGCCGAGCAGGTTTTCTTCCGGAATCTCGCAATTTTCGAATACCAATTCACAGGTGTTTGAGCCGCGCATGCCCAGCTTGTCCAGCTTTTGCGCGGTACTGAATCCTGGCATGCCTTTTTCAACCAGGAAGCCCGTCATGCACTTTGAACCCACCTCCTGACCGGCTGTGCGCATGTAGACCAGGAGGACACTCGCTTCGGGCCCATTGGTAATCCACATCTTGCTGCCGTTGGCGATCCAGGTACTGCCCTTTTTCTCAGCATGGCAACGCATTGAACCGACCACATCCGATCCGGCACCGGTTTCCGACATGGCCAATGCACCGACCCATTCACCACTGCAAAGTTTCGGCAGGAATTTCTCTTTTTGGGCGTCGTTAGCGTTGAGATAAATATTGTTGATACAAAGATTGGAGTTGGCGCCGTAAGAAAGACCTACCGATGCCGATGCCTTGGATATTTCTTCCATTGCAATGACATGTGCCAGGTAATTCATGCCAGAACCGCCGTATTTCTCCGGAACCGTAATTCCAAGCAAGCCCATTTCACCGAGCTTCGGCCATAGGTCTTGCGGAAATTCATTACTGGCATCAATGTCTGCCGCGCGCGGTGCAATTTCGGAATCGGCAAAACGTCTTACCGAATCACGCAGCATATCTAGATCTTCATCTATCTGAGTATTGAGGTAGTTCACACTTCACTCCCCAGGCCGCACACCAAGTTTCGCGTACCGGCCTTGGTTTCCTTACAAAGCTTCAGTAAGTGCACCCTGTCGCCGTCCGGACAGCCGGTCGGCCGATTGCTTGATGTGTGGCAACTTGACTTTGCCAAGTGCCTCGATTCGTTCTTCCGCCATGCGATCGGCAGCCTGCCAACTGGGTATACTATCGCGGTCAGCTACGCGAAAGATCTGCTCAATAATTCCGTAAATGGTATTCACCTGTCGTGTTGCGCGTTCCTTGTTGTAACCTTGCAGTTCGTTGTAGACATTCATCAGTCCACCGGCATTAATCGCATAATCCGGTGCATACAGGATGCCGCGTTTTTCCAGTTCCGTGCCGCAATCATTCGTGGCCAACTGGTTGTTCGCACTGCCGGCAACAATTTCAAACTTGAAGCGGGGCATCGTGTCGTTGTTGACGGTTGCACCCAACGCACAGGGCACGTACACCGTTGCGTCGGCATCGTATATATCATCCAGGCCAATCGCTTCTGCTCCCATCTCGACACAGCGATCGACACGTTCCTTGTTCATATCGGTGACAAAAACTTTTGCACCCTTTTCGCACAACGCCTGCACGATGTAAAAACCCACATGCCCCGTACCTTGCACTGCGTAACTGACTTTTGATAGATCGGTGTGGCCATACTTCTTGTGCAGGCAGGCCTTGATACCTTGCATGGTGCCCATCGCTGTAAACGGCGAAGGATCACCGGATCCGCCATGCACAGGGTGCACGCCGACGACGTGATCTGTTTCGGTGTGGACGTAATCCATGATGTCGACATTAGTATTGACGTCCTCAGCGGTAATGTAACGACCGCCCAAGGAATCGACAAAGCGACCGAATGATCTGAAGAACGCCTCAGCCTGTAACTGGTCCGTGATGGGTTCGCCAATGATGACCGATTTACCACCACCCAGGTTCAGGCCGGAAACAGCCGCTTTATAGGTCATGCCACGGGAAAGTCGTAACACGTCGTTCAAGGCTTCTAGTTCGGATTCATAGGGCCACATGCGGCAGCCACCCAACGCCGGACCAAGTACCGTGTTGTGAATGGCGACAATAGCCTTCAGGCCAGTGTCCTTACTGTGAAAAAACACAACCTCTTCGTGCCCTGTAGTACCCAGGGTTTCGAAAAGCTCCATATCATCCTCCTAAAAAACGGGTTATTGACTGTGTCGAGCCGGTCTCCGCTTCGCCGGTATGTGGCTGGGCCTCGTGTTCGCCGGGACCCCAGTTTGGGCCCTGGCTGCTACACAGGGGGCTGGATTATAGACTGGAAGCCCGTCTCAGGCACGGGAAAACGGTCTTGTTGCACTGCAAAAAGACCCATTTTGGTGGGTAGCCCCCGTAGCTAACGGTATAATCATTGGCTAACTCAAGGTGGACGGGAACCAGAATGAGTACTGTACAGGAACAGCTGGACGGAGACGCCTCCACCGCAGCCGGCGTGCCATTGCGCTTCATCACAGCGGCCTCCTTGTTCGATGGCCACGATGTGGCGATCAATATCATCCGCCGTCTACTCCAGTCCCATGGTGCTGAGGTCATCCATCTTGGCCATAACCGCAGTGTGGCAGATATTGTGCGCGCGGCATTGCAGGAAGACGCCGACGCGATAGCCTGCAGTTCCTACCAGGGAGGTCATAACGAGTATTTCCGCTACATGGTGGACATGCTAAAGGCTCAAGGCGCCGAACACATTCGCGTGATAGTTGGCGGGGGCGGCACTATCGCGCCCCATGAAATTGCCGAACTCGAAACTCATGGGGTCGAGAGGATCTATACACCGGGCGACGGGATGGAAATGGGTTTGGACGGAATGATTGACGATGTGTTTCGCCGGGTTCGAAGTTACACACGTCCTGCAATGGAATTCCGCGCCCACCACAAACCGCAAGACTACCAGGCTATTGCGCGCACCATTTCGTTTCTCGAATCGGGTTCCGATGACGCAGCAATTGAAAAGCTTCGCAAAACCTGGCGTGCGACCACTAACCGGCCACC
Source organism: Gammaproteobacteria bacterium (assembly GCA_036443475.1). Taxonomy (GTDB): domain Bacteria; phylum Pseudomonadota; class Gammaproteobacteria; order Natronospirales; family JAZFYH01; genus JAZFYH01. The sequence goes on from JAZFYH010000105.1 coordinate 14,472, forward strand.
CGTGTTGGGTATCACCGGTACCGGCGGCGCAGGCAAATCCAGTCTGACCGATGAATTACTGAACCGGTTTCAGCGCGCATTTCCAGAACTTACCATAGCGGTTATAGCCGTTGACCCGACGCGCAGACGTACTGGAGGTGCGTTATTGGGTGACCGCATTCGCATGAACAGTCTTATCGACGGCAACGTTTACATGCGTTCAATAGCAACGAGGCGTCAGCACTTGGCTACGAGCGCCGTGTTGGCTGACACCATTTTGTTTTTGAAGCACTGCGGGTTCGGGCTGATCATTTTGGAAACCGCCGGCATCGGTCAAAGCGACACCGAAGTTGTCGATTTAGTCAATTACTCGATGTATGTAATGACCAGCGACTACGGGGCTGCCAGTCAACTGGAAAAAATCGACATGCTGGATTTCGCGGAAATGATCGCGATCAACAAGTTCGAAAAACGTGGCGCGAAAGATGCCTTGCGTGATGTACGCAAACAGTGGAAACGTAACCGCAAACAGTTCGCATTGGCAGAAAAAGATGTTCCAGTTTACCCAACCATTGCCAGTCAGTTCAACGACCCGGGTGTCAATGTTTTATTCCGCAAATTGATAGAGAACATGGCGCAGAAGCTGAATCTTTCGCCAGAACAGTGGACACTCAAGACAGAGTTTTCAGAGAGTGGCAAAGAACACAAGGCCATCATTCCGGGGTCTCGCGAACGCTATCTGGCAGAAATTGCGGAGAACGGTCGCAGTGTACATGCGTATATCAAAAAGCAAGCGGATATCGCGTCACTGGCACATGCCTGTTATCGATCAATGCAGGCGCTGAGCGAAAAATCGTTAGCAGCGCCGCTCGAACCAATCAAATCAACCGGTACTGGTAAAGAGATCGATCCTGCGTTGCGGGCTTTGCGCAAGCAATATAATGAGTGCGTTGAGAAACTGGATGCCGAAGCAATGCAACTGCTGCAGCAGTGGCCGGAAATCCACAAGAGCGCACGTGCTGAACAGTATTCCTACAGTGTGCGCGGTCGTGAAATAACTGGCGACAATTACACGAAGTCGCTAAGCCACCTGAAAATTCCCAAGCTGGGCTTACCGAAATATCAGGGCTGGGGTGACCTGCTGCGCTGGATGATGGAAGAGAATTTACCGGGCAGTTATCCCTACACCGCGGGCGTATATCCTTATCGCCGGTCACAAGAAGATCCCGCGCGCATGTTTGCAGGCGAGGGGACACCTGAACGCACTAACCGCCGGTTCCATTACGTCTCTAAAGACCAACCGACGACTCGACTTTCAACGGCATTTGACTCGGTAACCTTGTATGGCGAAGACCCGCACGAGCGCCCGGATATTTACGGCCGAATAGGAAATTCAGGCGTGTCTATCGCATCAGTCGATGACATGAAAAAACTTTATTCTGGTTTTGATCTGTCTGCACCGACCACGTCGGTGTCCATGACCATTAACGGTCCGGCGCCGATTATTTTGGCCATGTTTTTAAATGCCGCCATCGACCAGAAGGTTGAACAACATTTACGCGACAGCGGTAAGTGGGACAAAGCGGAAAAGAAAATCCGCAGCTTGTACAAGGGAGAAAACAAACCGGCTTATAGCGGCCCTGTTCCGGACGGTAGTGACGGGTACGGTCTCGAATTATTGGGCGTCAGCGGCGACAGGCTAGTTGATGATAAGACTTACAATTCGATCAAAGCGATCGTTTTGTCGCAAGTTCGCGGCACCGTGCAGGCAGATATTCTGAAAGAAGATCAGGCGCAGAATACGTGCATTTTTTCTACGGATTTTGCTTTACGCATGATGGGCGACGTGCAACAGTATTTCGTAGATAACAAGGTTAAAAACTTTTACAGCGTTTCAGTCAGCGGTTATCACATTGCCGAAGCAGGTGCCAATCCGGTTAGTCAGTTGGCGTTTACGCTGGCAAATGGTTTTACTCTGGCGGAATACTACCTCTCTCGTGGCATGAACATTGACGAGTTCGTGCCCAATTTCAGTTTCTTCTTTTCCAATGGCATGGATCCCGAATATTCTGTTATCGGACGTGTCGCACGGCGTATCTGGGCGCGAGCTATGAAAGAACTTTATGGCGCGAGTCCGCGCAGCCAGATGTTGAAATACCATATCCAGACTTCCGGCCGTTCATTGCACGCACAGGAAATCCAGTTCAACGATATTCGCACCACTTTGCAGGCCCTGTACGCGCTGTATGACAACTGCAATAGCCTGCATACCAATGCCTACGATGAAGCCATTACCACGCCTACCGAAGAATCGGTCAGGCGCGCACTCGCCATCCAGTTGATCATCAACAAGGAATTGGGCTTAAACAGGAATGAAAATCCCATGCAGGGCTCATTCATTATTGAAGAGCTGACGGATCTTGTAGAAGAGGCCGTATACCGCGAGTTCGAATCCATATCAGAACGCGGCGGTGTTCTGGGCGCGATGGAAACTATGTACCAGCGCGGCAAAATTCAGGAAGAAAGCCTTTATTACGAGGGACGCAAACATGACGGTTCATTACCGATTGTGGGTGTAAATACCTTTGTCGATCCGAACGTCAGTCCGTCCGCTAAACCGGAACTGATCCGCTCCACGGAGGAGGAAAAGCAGGCCCAGATAGCAGCGGTCGAGGAGATTCACAAACATAACCAGGATGAGGCGTCAGTAGCCCTGGGCCGGCTTGCGGAGGTCGCCGCGAGCGGCGGCAACATCTTTGCGGAGCTCATGGAAGCCGTGAAAATCTGCACTCTGGGGCAAATTACGCAGGCATTGTACGAAGTAGGTGGCCGCTACCGCCGAAACATGTAGTTTCAGAAACATCAATTTTTCAGTAAGTTACGTTATTGTCCTAATAAGCCTGTAAGGGAAAATCCTGTTGTTAATTCACCACATAGTGACCCAATACAGGTTCGCACTGCTATGTTGTTTATTTGCCACACCAGCGTTTTCCATTCCACATAAGCCGTATAAAATGCCTGAAAAGTCCCAAGCCTAGCGGGTTTTAGACTGTTCCCAATTTGCAACAAAACCCTTCCAATCAGGGGACCCTATGCTATAGTCAGAACTACCAAGGATGTGGGGGTTTTACCATTACATTTCTAATAATTCCCCTGACACGGATGTTGCTACGTGTCTGGCGCACAAAACTGTGTGTCGGATGCTCGAAGTGCCAACCTCTTATGCTAGGAGGATTTACTCAATGAGAAGTTCCAATTTGAAAAATGCAGTGCGTTACGCACTGGCGGCTGGCGTTGCGACGTCACTCACCAGTGTAGGTGCGTACGCAGAAGATGACGACGCCGCGGCGGCGTTGGACCGGATTGAG